>NZ_JBMDXJ010000526.1:0-4913 GCF_048594945.1 Pseudactinotalea sp.
CGGGCGCGCCGCCGCGGACCCACTGGCACCCCCCCCCGGTGGAGACCGTCGAGGTGCTCGACGGGGCGCTCCCCGTCGAGGTGGGTGGCCATCCCAGTCGCACGCTCGGGGTCGGCGAACGGCTCGAGATCCCGGCGCGCACGGCGCACCGCATGTGGAACGCCGGTCCGGCTCGGGCGCGGGCGAGCTGGACGATCACGCCGCCGGGTCGGACCCTGGCGATGTTCACTCACATTCACGACGGCGTGGGCGGTCGCCTCGTCCGCGACCTCACCCTGCTGGTCCGGTTCCGGCGCGAGTTCCGCCTCGGGAGCCCGCGAGCATAGGGGTGGAACCGGGTCGGCAGATGTGGGAAGAATCGCCCCGTGAGCCTTCCCCTGATTCCCGCACCTGCCCGACTCGACCTGGGCGACGGTGAGCCGCACGTCGTCCCGGAAGGCGGGGTCTCGATGTGGGGCTCCGCCTTCGACGAACCGGGCGATGCCTCCTACTCGTTGAAGGCGTCGGCGTCGTCGCTGATCTACCGTGCCCAGGGTTCGCCGGGGGTGGCCGCCGCTCACGCCACAGCGCACCAGCTCGCCGAGCTCGCGGGCGGCGTGATCCCCGCGCTCGAGATCGACGATGCCCCGCGCTACCCGTGGCGCGGCCTGATGATCGACATCGCGCGCCACTTCTTCGGCCCGCCGACCCTGCGCAAGGTGATCGACCTCGCCGCGCTCTACAAGTTCAACGTGCTGCACCTGCACCTCACCGACGACCAGGGTTGGCGCTATGAGGTGCCGCGCCTGCCCGAGCTGATCGAGCGCTCCAGCGGCTCGGAGGTCGACGGCGGACCCGGCGGCTTCCTCAGCACGGAGGAACTCGCGGAGCTGACGTCGTACGCGGCGGAGCGCGGGATCACGATCGTGGGTGAGGTCGACCTGCCGGGGCACACCGCGGCGGCGCTGCACGCGGTGCCGGCGCTCAACGAGAACGGCCTGCCGCGTGAGGTCTACACCGGAACCGAGGTAGGTCACTCGACACTCCGACTCGAGCTGCCCGAGACCAAGGACTTCCTCGAGGACGCCGTCGGAGCGCTCGTGGACCAGACCCCTGGCGAGTTCGTCCACGTCGGAGGCGACGAGGTGCGGCTGCTGCGGCCCGAGGAGTACGCGACGTTCGTGCAGCACGTCGAGGCGCTCGTGCTGCGGCTCGGCAAGCGGCCGGTGTTCTGGCAGGAGGCGGCAGCCTCGCTGCAGGACTCACGCTCGGTGGTGCAGCTGTGGGACTCCAACGCGGACCCGGCCCCCGTGGTCGCGGCTGCGCGGCGCGGGCATCAGGTGATCCTCAGCCCGGGCAACCGCGCCTACCTCGACATGAAGTACGACGCCGACACGGTGCTCGGCCTGGACTGGGCCGGCCTCGTCGACGTGCGCGACTCCTACGACTGGGACCCCGACACGTTGATCCCCGGCCTGCCCGCCGAGGCGATCCTCGGCGTCGAGGCGGCGCTGTGGACCGAGACGATCCGCACCGAGGACCACCTCTTCTCGATGCTGCTGCCGCGCCTGGCCGCGATCGCCGAGGTGGCCTGGTCGGCCCCGGAGGTGCGCGACTGGGAGGCCTTCGCCGAGGACCTGCCGGCGCACGCGGCGCTGTGGGAGTCGCGAGGTCTTGCTCACACCGCCCGTCCGCTGCCTGGGAACTGACCGGCCCACGGCAGTCGGAGTCGCCGCGATGCCCTAGCCTGCTGCGCGTGACTTCACACCTTCACCCGCTCGATGTCGACCTCAACGACGGCACCACCATCCCGCAGCTCGGCTTCGGCGTCTGGCGCGTGCCCGACGACGAGGCACAGCCCGCCGTCGAAGAGGCGCTGCGCGTCGGGTACCGACTCATCGACACCGCGGCGATCTACGGCAACGAGCGCGGCGTCGGCCGCGCGATCGCCGGCTCCGGCATCGCTCGCGACGACATCTACCTCACCACCAAGGTCTGGAACGCCGACCAGGGCTACGACTCCACGCTGCGCGCCTACGAGGCCTCGCTCAAGCGGCTCGGCGTCGACAAGGTCGACCTGTACCTCATCCACTGGGCGGCACCGGCACTCGAGAAGTTCGTCGACACCTGGAAGGCGCTGGTGCACCTGCACGAGCAGGGCGCGGTCACCTCGATCGGGGTCTCCAACTTCCACGCCGACCACCTGCAGCCGAGCATCGACGCCACCGGCGTGACCCCGGTGCTCAACCAGGTCGAGTGCCACCCCTACCTGCAGATCGAGCAGCTGCGCGCGTGGAACACCGCGCACCAGATCGTCACCGAGGCATGGTCCCCGCTCGGCTCCGGCAAGGGCCTCCTGGAGGACCCGGTGCTCACCGAGATCGCCGCGCGTCGCGGGGCGAGCCCGGCCCAGGTCGTGCTCGCCTGGCACATCGCCCAAGGCAACGTGGTCATCCCCAAGTCCGTGACGCCGTCGCGCATCGCGGAGAACTGGGCCGCGCTCGGCGTGCACCTCGAGCCCGAGGACATCGACGCGATCGACGGCCTCGAGCGCGGCCTGCGCACGGGTGGCAACCCCGCGACCGACTCCTTCGGCGGCGACACCCCCGAGTGAGCGGCGCGAGGGTGGCGGTCAGCCGATCCGGCTGATCAGCCACCCGACGTCGGCGACGAGGTACCAGATCGCGGCTCCACCCCACGCGGCGAACGCGAGCCGACTCGGAGCCGGGCAGGACTGCCCTACACCCAGTTGGGCAGCAGCATGTGGAGGCGCCAGAACCAGTACGGCACCCACTGGTTGGTCCAGATCGGCCAGAAGAACGCCGAGACGAGGATCGCCACGACCACCACGGCAGCAGCGGCCCAGATGCCGGGGCGCCGCTCCCGAAGTGGCACCTCCCGTGGTCCGATCAACTCGCCGAGGCCGTACGTCAGGGCCAGCACCACGAACGGCACGAACGCCACCGTGTAGAACGTGAAGATCGTGCGGTGGGCGTAGGCGAACCACGGCAGGTAGCCGCCCGCGTAACCCACCAGGATCGCCCACGCGCGCCAGTCGCGGCGGCGGATCGCGGCCCACAGCACGAGGATCAGCGCGAGCGCCGCGCCCCACCAGATCACCGGGTTCCCGACCGAGAGGATCGCGCCGGCGCACCGGTCGGCACCGCAGGTCTGCCAGGCGCCGTCGGCCTCCTCGACCGAACGCCACGCGAACGAGGTGGGCCGCCATTGGATCAGCCAGCCCACGGGGTGCGACTGGTAGGTGTGCTCGCTCGTGAGGTTGTTGTGGAAGTCCCACATCCGCAGGTGGTACTCCCACCACGAGTTCAGCCAGTCCGGCATCCACGGCCGCTCGGACACCTCGGCGGCGGCGTTGGTCGTGGCCGCCCACTGCCGCATGTACGAGCCGGGGTTGAGCCACCACGGCACCCAGGTGAGCACATAGGTCGCCGCAGCCACCGGGACCATCAGCAGGAAGGCGGGGACCCCGTCACGCAGGGCGCCGGCGCCCACCCAGTAGCGCACACCGATCGAGCGGCGCGCCGTGATCGTCCACGCCACCACGGCCAATCCGAACGCCGCCACGAAGTAGATCCCCGACCACTTCACGCCGCACGCGAGCCCGAGCGCGATGCCCGCCACCAGCAGCCACGGCCGGAAACCCACCCGCGGTCCCCACGGGTCGCCGTACACGCCGTCGGCGTCCAGCTCGGTGGCCGCACGGGCAGCCAGCCGCCGTCGGAACTGTTCTCGATCCAGCAGGATCGCGCCGAACGCCACCAGCGCCCAGAACGCGAGGAAGATGTCGAGGATCGAGATCCGGGACATCACGAGATGGTTCCCGTCGATCGCGAGCAGCAGCCCCGCCGTCGCCCCCAAGGTCGTGGAGGCGAACAGCCTCCGCGCGATCCGGACCAGCAGCAGCACCATGAGCGTGCCGGTGATGGCCGCGCCGATCCGCCACGCCACGGGGTCGTTCGGGCCCAGGAGCTTCAGCCCGGCGGCGATCATCCACTTGCCCACGCTCGGGTGGACGATGTAATCCGGCTCGTCCGAGAGCATCGAGTAGTCGCCGGCCGCGAACCGCTCGTTCGGCTGCTCGTCGTTCTCCTCGATCCAGTCGCCCTCGTAACCGAGCGCGAGCAGCGAGTAGGCCTGCTTGACGTAGTACGTCTCGTCGAACACCACGCGGCCGGGGCGGCCCAGATACAGCAGCCGGAGCACCGCCGCCACCGCCGTGACCAGCAGGGTCACCACCCATGACGTGAGGTTCGACCCCGGGATCGGGCGCACTAGCCGGGCCAGGAGATCGGTCTCGATCGCCTCGCGCGTGCGCCCGGTCACGGCGACCGCCGGGGCCTTCCACGAGGCGAACACCTCGGCCCATGTCCGGCTGCGCGCCGAGTGCCGCGCGAGAGTGCCCGACGGCGTCGACGCAGCTTCGACCGGCTGCGGCTCCGGCGCCGCGTCGGGGCTCACCGTGCGCACGTCCTGCTCGCCGTTCCGAGGTGCCCAGGCGTCGTCGTCGGACGCGGTCCGTTCGCCGTCGGCTCCCCTCACGGCGTCGAGTGTAGGTGGGCGCAGCACACGAGTGAGCCCCCGGCACCAGGGGCCGGGGGCTCACGGGAGGGTCAGCGGAGCCAGGGGTTCCTGCGGACGATGTTCGTGTTCGCCCACCACCTGCCGAGTCCCCAGGTGTCACCGGAGAGGGTGACTGCGGCGATCAGCAGCAGCAACGCCTCCACCCAGTGCGAGTCCAGCACGGGGTTGGTGCCGCCGGCGATCCAGGGAAGCGCCACCACGTACATGAACGCCATCAGCAGCGTGCCGCCGATCGCGGCGATCCGGAGGCCGGCACCGGCGATCATCGCGACACCGATGCCCAGCAGGCCGACCATGAAGATGACGTCGCCGACCGGATTGGCGAAGGCGGT
>NZ_JBMDXJ010000527.1:0-10858 GCF_048594945.1 Pseudactinotalea sp.
CATCCGTGCGACCCAGCCGGCGCCGTGCCAGCACCGTCGCCGACGCGCTCCGCCGTCTCGACATGCCGGGCCTGCGTTACCGCCAGCTGTGCCGCCTCGGCAACGACCGTTACCGGATGACCTTCAGCCAGGCGCGCTGGCGGGGTGGCGAGACGATCGTGCGTGACCTGCAGGTGCGCCGCGACGGGCTCTGGGTCGATGCCACCGATCAGCAGGCGAGGCTCGACGAGCAGTGGGTCGTCTACCGCCACGGCGGCCCCGGACACCCGCGCTCGGAGCCGATCTGGGTGGCGTTCGACCAGGTGCAGCAGATCGGCAGCAACACGGTCGAGCTCCGGGCCGGTGACCCTGAGGTGTTCGAGCTGGTCGTGCGGTGGACGCTCGATGGTGATCACCCGGAGGCGCAACTCGTCCTGACCGCGCACGAGGCAGGCGACTACATCGTCGCCTACCAGCTGGGCGAGGCGAGCGATCTCGCCGCCGTCGATGAGGTGCTCTGCGGCGCCCAGCAGCATGCCAAGGCGGTGCTGGACGATCCGCAGCCGCGCGCTGCCTGGGAACTGTTCGCGCCGATGGCGCTCATCCAGCGAGAGGTCGACGGCGGACCGCTCACCTCGGGCCTGTTCGTGCCGTCCGAGGTGCTGGAGTTCGAGCACGAGCAGGCGCTCGGAGGCGACGACCAGCCGTTCGGCATGAGCCTGCGCAACGACTCGCTCGACATCGCGCCGACGATCTACGCGCCGCAGCCCGGGTTGCGCGCAGGGATGTCTGCCGGTGAGAGCCGGGGCTTCACCTTCGGTGTCTGTTCGGCCCCCGTGGTGCTGTACGACGCCTTCAGCTCGCTCGCACGCGATGTCTACGATGCGCGGGCGTACCGGAGCAACGTGTACGGATCCTCGCTGACCGACACCCTGCACACGATGCTGGACCTCGTGATGGTCGAGCCGGAGACCGACGACAGCGTCGACTACGTGCCCTCGTTCTCCGGCTGGTGGAGCCGCGCGAAGGGCTTCATGAACGTCGAGATCACCGATGACATCCGCGTGGCCGCTGGTGGCGTCCTGGCCTCGGCCCACCTGCTGACCTCGACAGCACCCGACGCCCCGCTCTACGACCAACGTGCGCGAGCGATGATCGAGTACCAGCTCTCGCGCGGAAGCATCGCTTACTCGCCGCTCAGCAAGCCCGGTCAGGTGGCCAACCAGCACCGGCTCGGCTACGTGGCCGGCGACGCGGTCATGCTCAACGCGCTCTACGAGCTGAGCGGCCGGCGTGCAGGAGGAATCCGGAGGCTGGGGATCGAGAGCATCGCGAAGGACGAGATCGGCCGCGACCGGCCGAGGTTCGCCGTCGAGCTCGCGGCGTACCTGCTGACCCAGGACGAGTCTCACCTCACCGCGGCGCTGCGGTTGGCGGGCGACTCCATCGAGCACGAGATCGAGGCGCCCGACACCGTGGTGGCGGCGGAGGGCAGCTTCGCGATCAGTTACAGCAGGTCGTGGCTGGACCTGGTGGTGCTGTACGAGGCCACCGGCGAGCCCGACATCCTGCTCGGCGCGCATCGGGAGGCGCAGCGCTTCATCACGCAGACGATGCTGCGTCCGGTTCCCAGCGCCGGAACGGTCACGGTGGGCCAGCCACCGGTCAAGATGCAGCAGTACGACTGGCCGGCGAACGGCCTGCCGAGCTACCCGCGGACCACGGTCCCGGTCGAGACCGTGCCGTCCTGGTATGTCTCGACGACCGGACTGACGTTCGAGCAGCTCACCACCTACAAGGTCAGCACGTCGGTGAGCACGGCGGCGGGCGGCGGGTTCGTGTTCAACCCCTGCTACGCGGGGGCACTGATGCGCCTAGGGCACTACACCGGGGACGACCTGCTGGTGGACCTCGCGCACAACATGGTGATCGGCCGGTACACGAACTACCCCGGGTACTACAGCCGCGACTTCCAGGCCATCCAGATGAAGCCAGACTTCCCGCTGCAGGGTCCGAGCGGTGTGACGGCGATCTATCCGCACCACATCCCGGCGCAGATCGGGATGACGATCGACTACCTGATCTCCGAGCACATGGTGCGTTCCGGCGGGCAGATCACGTTCCCGGGGGTTCATGAGGCGGATTACGTCTACTTCCGCTACACGCTGTTCGGTCACGCCCCCGGCAGCGTCTACGGCGAGGACGGCGTCTGGCCGTGGTTCCCGCGCGGCATCATCGAGGTCGACAACCCCGCCGTGAACTGGCTGACCGGTGTGGGCAACGACTCCCTGTACGTGAGCCTGGTCAACTCCACCGACGCCGCGCAGACCGTGATCGTCAGCCTCGCGACCGATCTGCTCGGCCTGGATGCGACCGACGTCGTCGCTATCGAGCGGCTGAGCGAGTCGGGGAGCCCGACGGCGTCGCTGGCGGCCGGGTCGATCGAGGTCACCATCGCGCCGCACGGCCTGGCCGCCATCGCGGTGCGAGACCTGCCAATCGCAGCGCCGTGGCACGGTGTGCCGGTCGAGCCAGATCACGGCGCCACCAGCTTCCATGCCCGCCCGGCCGACGCAAACCTCGGGATCGTTCGAGGACTGCTGCTTCCACAGGCTGCGGACAATGGTGGCTATGACGCCTACGTCATGGTCGACTCGCTCGAGCCGGTGACCTTCGAGCACCGCATCGACGACGGCCCGTGGGTCACCGCGCCGACGAAGGCCTACCCCCACGAGTGGACGGTCAGCGTCGCGGGGCTCGCGCACGCCTTCAGCTATCGCGTGACGCGAGGATCCTTCACGACCGATCCGGTGGTGCTCAGACTGCCCGTAGCGCAGACCGGTGCCCCCACCGACGAGGTGGTCATTGACCTCGACGTCCCCGGCACCGCCGTCGGGGGCGCGGCAATCACCATCCGCGCGACCGTGCGCAACGGGACCGCGGCCCCACTGGCGAGTACTGCCGTCGACCTCGGTCTGCCGAGCGGCTGGACTGGGGTGCCTGTCGCGACACCGACGGACCCGCTCGCCGCCGGTGGGACTGGGACGTGGAGCTTCGAGGTGTCCGTGCCGGCGGCGCAACCGACCGGTGACGTCACGCTGGGGGCCACCGCCACCTGGGCCGGAGGCACAGCAGAGGCCGAGGCCGTTCCGCTCGGCGTCCGCGACCCGCGACGTCTCGCGGGCGTCGTCGCGAGCGCGGCACGGGTGACCGAGCCCGGCCAGCAGCTCACGGTGACGGCGACGGTGAGCAACCCCGGAACCCAGTCGCTCGACATCCCGGTGACGATCACCGGGCCGGTGGGCTGGGGCATCGACGTCCCGACGACCGAGGTCAGCGTGCCCGCAGGTGACGTCGGCCGGCACACCGTGACCGTGACCGCGCCCGCCACGCTGCCATGGGGCACCACGCCACGCTTCACCGCCACGATGGACGGCCTGCGGTCGGCGAGCGTCGCCGTCCCCGTGGTCACCGAGCCGCAGGTGGTGCATGTGCAGAGCCCGTGGCCGCAGTATCAGGAGACCGGTCAGTGGCGCTTCAGCGGCCTCTCAGGGTGGAACGGCACGCGTAGCCGCTACAACCTCGACAGCCTGCTCGGGGGCACCGCACGCTGGGTGCCCGACATCCCCGAGGCCGGTCTGTACGAGATCTCTGTGTGGTACCCCGCGCACACCGTCTCGACGACGCAGGCGAGCTTCGTGGTGCGGCATGCCGGCGGCGAGCAGACGATCGTGGTCGACCAGACCAGTGATGGCAACGCCTGGCGATCGCTCGGGTACTTCGAGCTGCTCGCCGGTCGCTTCGCCGAGGTGTATCTCGAGGTGCTCGACGGCGGTACCCACCGCACCAGCGCGGTCCGGTTCCGCCCCAGCACCGAGGCGGACCTGCGGGCAGATCTGCAGGTCAGCGTCGCCGACATCGACGTGCCCGGTGGCACGACCACGATGGTGGTCGACCTCACCGCCGGCCCGGCGGCGGGCGTCGCGGGGTGCCTGTCGATAGGCGTGCCTGCAGGGTGGACCGCCGAGCCGAACGCCGTGACCATCGACCTGCCCGCCGCTGGGGCGCAGAGTATCGAGGTCGAGATCGAGGCCGCGGCGACCGCCGTCGTCGGGGACCTGCACGAGGTGACCGTCGCCCTGGGCGAGATCACCGCGACGGCGATCATCGCGGTCGGCGAGGCCGACGCAGCGAACCAGGTGATCACCGACACCGGCAGCGGGACCGCGTACACCGAGGACGGCGCGTGGGCGCAGTCGAACCTTCGCGGCTGGGACGGCGGCACGACCCGTTGGATCGCGCCGGCGACCTCCGGGACAGCGACCTGGACGCCGGCGCTCGCCGGCAGCGGCCGCTACCGGATCAGCGTGTGGTTCCCGGCCGAGATCAACAACAGCACGAGGGCGGTGTACACGATCACGCATGCCCTCGGCGAGGCGGAGGTCGAGCTCGACCAGCGTGAGGGGTCGGAGTGGATCGAGCTGGGCATCTGGGATCTCGATACGGCCACCGCAGCCGTGACGGTGACGGGTCTGGACACGGGAAGGTTGCGGGCCGACGGGGTCCGCACCGAGCTGCTGCAGGCAGCACAGAACGGGATGGAGTGTGGCACGTGACCCATGAACAGGTGCGGGCGGCGGTCGGGCGTGCGCTGGAGCTGGTCGGCTCCGACGCGCGGGCGCGGCGATGGGCGAGCGCGGAGCTGACCGTCCAGGTGGAGCCGGGGTTCGCCGTCGACCATGCCGCTGGCACCGCCCGGGTGAGCTATCACGGGCTGGCGGACGCGATGCGAGCCGCCCTGGCGCTGCAAGACCGGTCGATCGCGATCCGGGCACGACGCGCACTACCGACGCTCGGCGTGATGATCGACTGCTCACGCAACGCCGTCATGCGGGTGGAGACCCTCGAGCGGTACCTGGCGCACGTCGCCCTGCTCGGCTACACCACGTTGTACCTGTACCTCGAGGACACCTACGAGGTGCCGGGTCAGCCCTACATCGGGCACGGCCGTGGCCGCTACAGCCAGCACGAGCTGCGCCGGATCGACGACGTCGCGCACGGGTTCGGCATCGAGGTGGTGCCGGTCATCCAGACGCTCGGCCACCTGCGGCAGATCCTCAAGTGGCCGCCGTTCCACGGCATCCGCGTCGCTCCCGAGGTGGTCCGGATCGGTGACCCGGTAGCGCTTGGACTGATCCGGGAGATGATCGCGGCTGCCACAGCACCGTTGCGGTCCTCCCGCGTGCACCTCGGGCTGGACGAGGCGTTCGGCTTCTGGGAGGCGGCGCCCGACCCGCGAGACCATGTGGGCTTCTTCCTGCAGCACGTGCACGAGGTGGTAGCGATCTGCCGCGAGCTCGGAGTCCGGCCGATGATGTGGAGCGACATGCTCTTCGACGTCGAGCACGGCGCCAAGGACTACTACCGGCTCGAGCGGACGATCGCGGACGGCACCCTCGCCGCGCTCCCGCAGGACATGACGCTCGTCTACTGGGACTACTTCCACCACACCGAGGACTACTACGAGATCAAGCTCGCGCAGCACCGGCCGCTGCCGACCGTCATGGCCGGCGGGTGCGCCAGCTGGGGGCGGCTGTGGGCCAGACTGCCGGAGTCGATCACTAATGCGACTGCGTCGGTCGGCGGCGCGATCGCTGCCGGGGCCACGGAGGCGATGATCACGATGTGGGGCAACGACGGCAACGAGTGCGACTACTTCTCGTGCCTGCCCGCGCTCGCGCACGCAGCGGACCGGGCCTACGGTCTCGATGCCGCCGCCACCGACGCCGCACTGGCGGCCGTCGGCATCGACCAAGCGCTCTGGCTGACCGCCTCCCAGCTCGACGACCCGTTCGACGACACCGACCGGACCGGTGCCATCGAGCCGCCGAACCCCAGCAAGTGGCTGCTGTGGCTCGATCCATTGATCTCCTTCGGGGAGATCGGAGCGAGCGAGGAGGTCGCGCAGCGGATGGTGCGGCTCGCCGGGCAGTTGACCGTGCCGGAAACGAGCACGGGCCTGGACCGGCGCCTCGACGTGATGGCGCGCGCCAGTGAGGCGCTCGCTCTCAAGGCGCGGCTTCACGTGGCACTGCGCCCCGCGTACCTGGCGGGAGACCGGCTGGCCGGGAAACGCACCGCCACCGAGCTGCTGCCCGAGCTCGAGGACGCCGTCGCCGCATTGGAGGAGGCACACCGTACGCGCTGGGTGGCCGACAACAAGATTGTCGGATGGGAGGTGCTCGAGCGCCGCTACGCCGGGCTCCGGTCCCGCCTCGCCACCACGCGCCGGGCGCTCGGCGAGTGGAGCGAGGGCCGGGTGGATGCCATCGAGGAGCTCGAGGTCGAGCCGCTGCGCGTCGCCCCCGACACGGTCAGCGCCACGGTGCCGTGGACCGTCTTCGCGACCCCCGCGGGGATGGCGTAGGTCAGCAGCCGGTCCCTTCGGCACAGCGCACGCCCCAGCGTCCTTCATGATGGGCGTCGAGCGAACCACTCCGGAGGAGGACCCATGCGGCCCATCGTTCCCGACTACCTGACCGAGGTACTGCGAGGTGTTGAGCCGGACGTCTCGGGTGAACCGGCGGGGTACATCCCCGAGCTGGCATCGGCGGACCCCGAGCGGCTCGGGGCGGTGCTCGCCACTGTTGACGGTGAGGTCTATGGCGCCGGTGACTGCGACGTCGAGTTCACGATCCAATCGATCTCCAAGCCGTTCGTCTACGCGCTGGCACTGGCTGATCGCGGGTTCGATCCGGTCCTCGCCAAGGTCGGGGTCGAGCCATCGGGAGAGGCGTTCAACGAGATCTCCCTCGAGGGCGATACCGGGCGCCCGCGCAATCCGATGATCAACGCCGGCGCGATCACCGCGCACTCCCTCGCCGGTCCGGACAACGCGACGCCGGCCGCCCGTATCGGGCGCGTCATCCAGGGGCTGTCGGCATTCGCCGGCCGCGCGCTGGCGGTCGACGAGAGGGTGTGCGCATCCGAGATGGAGAGTGCCCACCGCAACCTTGCGCTCGGGCACCTGCTCCGCAGCTACGGGATCCTCACGGAGGACCCGAGGGCCGTCGTCGACGGTTACATCCGCCAGTGCTCAGTGCTCGTGACGGCACGAGACCTGGCGATGATGGCTGCCACGCTCGCCAACAGAGGCGTGAACCCTCTCTCGGGCGAGCAGGTGGTGGACGAAGCTGTCGTTCGTCAGGTGTTGAGCGTCATGGCCACGTGCGGCATGTACGACGCCGCAGGGGACTGGGCGACCCAGGTCGGGATACCTGCGAAGAGCGGCGTGGCCGGTGGGCTGATCGGTGCCCTCCCCGGCCAGGTGGGCATCGCCACCTTCTCCCCTCGGCTGGATGCCCACGGCAACAGCGTTCGTGGAGTGTCGCTGTTCGAGCGACTGTCCTCCGACATGGGGCTGCACGTGATGGAGGTGCCACCTGCAGCGCGTGCGGTCGTCCGTTCCAACCGCATCCGGCCAGGCGCGGTCGGGTCGACGCGAGTCTTTCGGTTACAGGGCGGGATCCGCTTCGCCGGGGCCGAGAAGATCGTGCGCGAGGTCGTGCAGACCGCACCATCGGAACCCCGGGTGGTTCTCGACATCTCACTGGTGTACTCGATCGACGACGTGTCACGACGGATGCTTCTCGAGGTCGCGCGTCGGCTGACGCTCGACGGACAGGAGGTCTACCTCGTCGATCCCGAGGTCATGGTCCCCGACCCGGACCCCGGCGACGGCGGCCGGCTCGCCGTCGTCGACGACCTCGAGCAAGCCCTCAACCACCCCGGTTGGCCAGCGCTGCGTTAGCTCAGCGGCGCTACGAAGAAGCGTCCCCAGGCGACGAACGCGGCCAGTGCGAAGAACACCAGATCGCCGAGGAAGTGGGGCCATTCGTGGCGCACGATGCGCACCGTCGCGGCGCCGGTCATGAGCAGCACGAGTCCTAGCGCGGCCAACGGCACGAGCTGGGGTGCGACACCGAGCAACGGTGGTAGCAGCAGTCCAGCGACCGCGACCAGCTTGAGGACACCGATGGTGGTGATCATCCCTGCGCTGAAGTCGTCGGCGTAGTGCTGGCCGTTCGACAGGTTGCGGAACCGGTCCTTGGACATGAGGACCATGGCCAGCCCACCGGCCAGGTACCCCACTGCGAGCAGTCCGGTCACGATCCACAAGGCGACGTTCATGAGTTCCTCCTCCTCGACAGACCCCGCGGATTCCGATGGGGTGCTGTGGACGAGACGAGGGGAGTCGTGGTTCTGTGACATCGCCATGCCCATGTCACAGAACGGACCGCTCTCTCGTCACGTGTCACACGAACCCCGATGGGAGGGATGACATGGCCAACGCGGAAGCGTTCGAGGATCTCCGACCGCTCGTGTTCTCGATCGCCTACCGGATCCTCGGCACGGTGACCGAAGCCGAGGACGCCGTGCAGGAGACCTGGTTGCGATACGACGGTGCCGACGTCGAGCCGGACTCGCTCAAGTCCTACCTGGCGACGATCGTCACGCGCACCTCGATCGACGTGCTTCGCTCGGCGCGCATGCGCCGAGAGGCCTACGTGGGACCGTGGTTCCCCGAACCGCTGCTCACCGACGCCCAACCCGACCAGCCGTCCATCGACGTGCTCTCCGGCGACCCCGCCCACGCGGCTGAGCTGGCCGACTCGGTGTCGATGGCCGCACTGCTGCTGCTCGAGCGACTCACCCCGTTGGAGCGCGCGGTCTTCGTGATGCGCGAGGTGTTCCAGTTCGGATACGACGACGTCGCGGCCGCCGTGGGCCGGTCGGAGCCAGCATGCCGCCAGCTCGCTGCCCGCGCCCGCCGACACATGGACGAGGGCAGGCCCCGCTTCGAGGCGGACCGCCGCAAGCGCGAGGAGCTCGCCGACAGGTTCTTCGACGCCTTGTCCGC
The DNA here is from genome assembly GCF_048594945.1 of Pseudactinotalea sp. Lineage (NCBI taxonomy): Bacteria > Bacillati > Actinomycetota > Actinomycetes > Micrococcales > Cellulomonadaceae > Pseudactinotalea > Pseudactinotalea sp. The sequence goes on from NZ_JBMDXJ010000527.1 coordinate 8,900, forward strand.
CGGCGACCTCGACGGACTCCAGTCGCTGCTCGCAGCCGATGTCGCGGCCTACAACGACGGCGGCGGCCTCGCCGGGGGCGAGGGGGGCACCTTCGGCGCCGAGCGCGCAGCACGCATCCTGGTGGCATCCGTGCCGCCGCTCCTCGCGACGGGCGCCATCATGGAGCGTCGCGAGGTCAACGGCCACCCCGGCGCTGTCATGCGTGACCACCGCGGCGACATCGTGGGCACCTGGACGCTCGAGATCCTGGACGGCGCGATCATCGGGATCCGATCCATCACCTCGCCCACCAAGCTGAAGCACCTCGGACCCGTCGGAGACCTGCGTGCCACCCTGCGGCGCCGCCGCAACCGCCGCGGCCCGCGCTGACGTCGAGGCACTCCCGACGCGGTTGGAGGTGATCCGGTGCCAACTGCTGGTCCTCACACTGCCGGTCGGCCGGGCCGAAGGGTGCTCAGGTGTCAGTGCGCCAGGCGCGCAGCGACACCACGTGCGCGCACGGCGCACCATTGGTCGTGGTGACCACGAGTCTGACCGCGCTCGCGGTGACCGGCTCGTCGAACCGGTGTCGGCGGTGCCGGACCCGGTTGTCGGTGACGTCGGCGAGAACGCGGGTGCCGCCGTCGGGCATGACGGCTTCGAGGCGGTAGTCGCGCACCAGGGTGGGGATGATCTCGCGCTCGGTGGTGTGGTGGTGGAGGTTGATGAGGTCGAGGTCGACGTCGTCGTCCAGCACGAGCGTCACCTCGCCGAACTCGGCCGGCTCAGACCACGACAGCTCGAGCCGTGGCGCCGGGTCTTGAGACAGCGGTTGCGAGCTCCACAGCTGCGGGCCGCCGTACGGGCGCGCGTACCCGCCGACCACGTTCGACGCCCGGTACGCCTCGGTCCGCTCCACTCGCAGGCACGGCACCAACCGATCCTCATAGGGCTTCCACGGTCGCCACTCCTGGTTCGCGTCCGGCGGCGGGTCGTTGCGCAGCCGGTATGCGAGCAGTCCGGATGGGTAGTCCGCGGACATGTGTGCGCGCAGGCCCTCGCCGCGGATCACGATGAAGGCGTTGCACACGTCGCCACGAGGAGACCATCGCAGTGGCACGGTGACCCACTGCTTCTCGCCGTCGGGCACCGGCACCGTCATCGACTCCAGCAGCGAGTCCGGGAGGTAGTTCTGCGGCATGGAGGTCGCGTGGAGCTCGACCACCAGGTCGCGCGCGCCTTCGGAGTCGAGCAGCACCTCAAGTCCGTCGAGCTCGGGGTGCACAGGCAGCACGATTCCGAGTGGCGTGCTCAGCTCGTGCGTCGCTGCAGGCGAGTCGACGACGATCGAGGCGAGTGTCGAGGAGGTGGTGACCGCCGCCGTCAGGGCGTGATCGGCCGGGTCGGAGTGCTCCACCCCGACCACCGACGCATCCGTTCGCACCAGCGCTCGCCGCACGACCTCGAAGCTCTCGCCTGCGAGCTCCCGCGGGCTGAGGTCGTGCTGCACACCCAGCGCCGCTGCCAGCCCGGCTGCCTCGCCGATGACGGCGCAGGTCGCCATCACCCGCGTGGTCCCGAACGCGACGTGCGTGGCTGAGATGTCCCTGCCGGCCATCCACATGTTCGACACGTTCCGCGAGTACAGGCTGCGTAGGGGTATGTGATAGACGCCGTCGGAGTACCAGTGCCGCGAACCGGGCTCGCTCGCGTAGACGCCACCGGCGGGATGCAGGTCGATCGACCAGCCGCCGAACGCCACCCGGTCCTCGAACTCGGTCTGGCCGAGCACGTCGTGCTGGGTGAGCACGTGGTCCCCCACGAACCGGCGGTACTCACGCTTGCCCGGGACCGAGCCGACCCACTCGAGCGTGAGGGTGTCGGCGTCGAACTCGCCCGAGTTCTTGATGTGGTCCCAGATGCCGTAGCAGACGGCCTGCAGCTCGTCGCGGATCGCCTCGTTGTCGGTGACGACATCC
>NZ_JBMDXJ010000528.1:0-38161 GCF_048594945.1 Pseudactinotalea sp.
CACCCTCCGCGACGCGCGAATCCGTGTCGACCCGCACCACCGGCACCCCGTTCCGGACCAGCGCCTCCAGCTCCTCGGCCGACCACCCCGACCCCGGCTCCGGTACCCAGCCCGAGGACCCGTCGCAGCCCTGCGACGGGCCCTGGAAGCCTTTCGGATCGAGCATGGAGTCAGTCTCCATCGGACCACCGACATCGCCCGGCGCCGCGTCCGCTGCAGGCTCGGCGGCACCCTCGCGATCGGTCGAATCGGACATGCCTACACTCTCCACCCGAGCACTGACATCCACTCCGGCGGTCGTGCACGAAGGCGCCGCGACGCGCTCGTACGGGACATGGATCCCCACCGGGCCATGGAGGCCGCGACGGAAGCGCCTTGGACGAGGTCGGCTAGCCCCGGGCTGCCGACCTGGTGGCTGGCGATCCCAACACCTGGCGTGCATGCGTCCGGCCCCGGTGGAACGTCGCGCATCGTCACGATGTCGATGGACTCTCGTGAGGGCCACTCCGACGCCCGCCTAGCCTGGAGCGGTGACCGACGCGACCGACCTCCCACGCGCCGTCACGGACCTCGTGCCACCAGGCCTGATCGAGCGGGTGCGTCAGCACGTCCCCGCTCCCGGCGACCCCAGCGGCACTGAGTGGCTGCTCACGGTCCCGCGACTGGTGGAGGAGCTGGTCGGCGCGTGGGCACTGCGCGTGACCGGGGCGGCTGCGCATGGGAACGCCTCCCTCGTGCTGCCCGTCGAAGGTGCCGGCGGCCCTGCGGTGCTGAAGGTCGCCTGGCCGCACCCGGAGATCCGCGACGAGCACCGGGCACTGAGCATCTGGAGCGGGAGTGGCGCAGTCAGGCTGTTCGCCGCCGACCCGTCCCGCTCTGCCCTCCTTCTCGAGCGGCTGGACCCGCAGGATCTCGGCGGGCCGCCCGTCACCGTGCTCGACTCCTGCGAGGAACTCGGAAGGCTAGCCGCCACGCTCGACCGGCCGGCACCGCCCTGGTTGCACCAGCGGGCCAGCGACCATCTGCGAGCGCTGGCCGCCGACATCGAGACGCTCCGCGCCGGGCCGCACGCCCATGCCCTGCCTCGCCGCCTCCTCGACCGCGGCCGCTCCCTGGCGCTCGACCTCGCCGCAGATACGGGCATCGACGCGCGCCTCGTCCACGCCGATCTGCACCACCACAACGTGCTCTGGCGTCCCGACCCCGGCGAGTGGGTCGCGATCGATCCGCACCCGCTCGCCGCCGACGCCACCTGGGTGGTCGCACCGGCACTGTGGAACCGGTGGGAGGAGGCCGCCGGCGCATACGACATCCGGATCCACCTCAACTTCCGGCTGGATCTGATCTGCGGCGCCGCCGGCCTCGATCCCGACCGAGCGCGCGCGGTGAGCGAACTACGGATCCTGCGCAACGCCGTGGGCGACGTCCAGACGCAACCACCGGACCTGGCCGACGCACTCACACGGCACGTGACCATCATCAAGGCGCTCCAGCCGGCCTGAGGCACCTGCAGTACTGCCTAGGATGCGCTGCGCTTCTGCGTGGCACGAGCGCAGCGCGTCCTGATGACTGTGCCGAGCGCGCTCGCCCCGGCCCGCCGGGCCGTCAGAGCCGCTCGTACCGGGCGCGAGCGAACGCGAACAGGCCGTACGCAGCGAGGCCGATCGCGACCACCCCCAGCAGCACGACGCCGAACGGCTGGTCACGCAGCGTCTTGAGCGCGGCGTCCATGCCGGTGGGCTGGTCGGAGTCGGCCTGCGCGGCGGCGACCAGGAAGAGCAGGCCGGTCACGGCCAGCGCCACCCCCTTCGCGGCGTACCCGACGGTGCCGAGAACCATCACGGCCTTGCTCACCTCGCGCCTGCCGGCGCCACGCATCTCCTCGAGAAACTTCCGCTTCATGCCCTTGTAGACGTGGTAGCCACCCGCCCCGAGCACGGCGAGCCCGAGAATCCCGACCAGGATCCGCCCACCCGGCGCACCCATCAGGGTGCTGGTGGCCTCCGAAGTCGAGTCGCCGCTGTCCGCGCTGCCGCCGGTGGCCACGCGGAACGTGGTCACGGCCAGCGCCCCGTACAGCACGCACATGCCGGCCGCCTTCGCACGGTCAGCCAGCTGCTCGCGATTCGACCCCTGACGCGGCACGAACACCTCGATCAGGTGCCATACCGCGAGCGCCGCAAATCCCACCGCGCACACCCACAGCAGCACGCCGCCGCCCGTGGTCCCGCTCAGCTCCTCGAGAGCACCGCCCTGGTCTGCCTCTCCCGAAGATCCCAGTGCGACCCTGCCCGCGATCCACGCGAGCAGCAGATGCACGATCCCGCTGCCGACGAACCCGAACCGCGCCAGGAACTCGAGCCTGCTGCTGTCGTTGGCCCTCGCGGCCACATGTCGCACGTCGTCGCTCACGGGTCAATCTGATCAGAGATCGGCGCCCGGCATAGCCTGGTCCGATGCCGATCGACCTCGACTCCCTCCGCGTGGAGGTCCTGCCCACCGAGCAGACCGATGCGAGCACGGACATCACCACTGATCTCGGTGGGGGCATGGTCGTGCGACTGGTGCGCACGACCGAGGCGGGGCCCGAGGCGCTGGCGAGCACCGCCGTCGACCTCCCGGGTGAGAGCCTGCTCAAGATCGGGGTCGGCACCACGATCAGGGCGGAGCTCGAGGGCATCGACGTGCGCCCGCACAATCTCGGCGAGCACAGGTTCCTGGGCGCGGCCGTGGACGGCTCGCCGTACGTGTCGTCGCTGCTCATCTCACCCCGCCCGCCGTTCGGGCTCGAGGGCGTGGACGACCTGCTGGTGGCGTCACCGCGGCGCTCGCTCGTGATCTGCCGCCCGATGGAGCGCAACTTTCCCGACCCGTGCGCCACGCTCGAACGCCTCGCCGCCACGGTGTTCCGCGAGGCCGCCGACCCCTGCACGCCGCACGTGTTCTGGTGGCGTGAAGGCGCGCTGCATCGGATCCACGTGGACCACGAGGCCAAGCACGTGACGGTCGCACCCGAGGTAGCCGACCGAGTCGGGAGCCTGCCGCGGCAGATCTGAGGCCTCCCCGGCGACCTGCTACGAGAAGTGCACCCCGCCGTTGAGGTCGAGCACGGTGCCGGTGACAAAGCCAGAGTCGAGCCGGGCGTAGTACTCGACCGCCGCGGCGACATCCGCCGGGTATCCCGGCCGCGCCACCGGGATCGACGCGATCGTCTTCTCCTGGTCTGCCTTCGGGGTGAACGTCTCGTGGAATGGGGTGTCGAGGATCAGCCCGGGCGCGATCGAGTTGACGGTGATCCCGTCGGCGGCGACCTCCTTGGCGAGCGCGCGTGTGAGGCCGTCCACGGCGGCCTTGGATGTTGCGTACGCGCCGGACCCGTTGCCGCCGCCGTTCTTCCCGGCGAGCGAGGCGATGTTGATGATCCGCCCGCCTTCGCCGAGGTGCCGCAGCGCGGCGCGGCTCACGTAGAACACCGAGGACACGTTCACCCGCCACACCGCGTCCCAGTGCTCGTCGCTCATCTCGGCGAACCGGTGCCGCGCGAGCAACCCGCCCGCGTTGTTGACGACCACGTCGAGCCCATCGAGTCGGCCGGCCAGATCATCCACGACGGCGTTCACCGCCGCCGAGTCCGTCGCGTCCAGCCGGGCGCCGATCACCTCGAGCCCCTCACCCGCGAGCGCGGTCACCACCTCGTCGGCCGACCGGCTGTGCGTCGTCAGCGCCACACGCGCGCCGGCGGCGGCGAGCTGCCGCACCACACCGAGCCCGATGCCGACACCACCGCCCGTCACGATCACGCGTCGTCCGCTGAGGGTCTGAGCCTGCTCCATATCCATCTCCTTAGTTGAAGTCTTCCGAGCCGGCCTGCACGAGCAGGTCACCGCTCACGAACGTATCGCCAAGTCCGATCGTGGATCGCGGCGTGTCCAGGTACGGGGTGGCCACCACGCTCGCGCGGTATCCGTGGCGCGGCGAGACCGAAGGCGGGATCTCGACGGCGAAGCGCGCCTCGCGCGGAATCGCCCAGATTCCTTGTGGCTCGCCGTGAGCAGCGCGGTTGGCCGCCGCGAGGCTGCCGGCTGCGAGCGCCAGCTCCTCGCGTGCCGGGTCGAGTCGGTGCACGCTCATCGCCCAGCGGTCGGCGTGCACGACGACCCGCAGCAACCGGTGCGCCTCGGCGAAGTCGGCAGCGACGGCCGCCGGCTCACCGGACCCCACCAGGCGTTCCAGCTCACTGGCGTTCATGCCCACCGAGTCCACCTGCCCACGCATGAGCTCCATCACCCGCGCCAGCTCGGCCGGCCGTGCGTACTCCGCGAGCTCCAGGTGCACCAGGCGCGCTCCGGCTTCCTGCCAGCGCGAGGCAAGCTCGGCGACCACCGGCACCGCCTCCTCCCGTGCCTGACCGAGCCCGTTGAGACCCGAGACCAAGCCGACGCCGCCTCCCACGAGCTCGGGCGACCGCGCGATGAAGTCGTCCTCCAGGTGCAGCCGCTTGCGCGCGAGCACCACGGTGATCCGGCTCGAGCGCGTCACCGTGACGCCACCGCCTGAGGTGCCGAGCGTCAGCTCCAGCACATGGTTCGACGGCACCATCGGACCCGGCACCGCCTCCACCTGCGGCACCGGCACGGGCTCACCTGCCGACATCAGCCGCACCCCGCCGGCGGTCGCCCGGAGTTGCCGCTCGCTGCGATTCGTCAGCGCCAGCAGCGGGCTCAGCCCGAGCTCCGACCAGCTCCAGCATGCCTGGATCGACGTGCCGCCGCACTGCACCTTCTCAGGCGCTCCGACGAGCAGCTCGAGCAGTGGCTCGGCCGACTCGTCGTCGATGAACAGCTCGCCATCGCGGCCCTCACGAAGCCAGCTCTGCAACGTGGCGAGACCGGCGTCGAAGATCGCCGACCCCACATGCTCAGCGGTCACCAAGCGCTCCAGCGCCGTGTCGGTGACCCGGTGCAGCGCGTCGGTGGTGGCGCTGAACCCGGCCACGATCGGTCCGCTGCGAGCCACCAGCGCTGCGCGGTCCTCCACGAGGCGCTCGTATCTCTCGCGCGCCGTCAACGCCCCACCAGCCCCGCCACGAGGCCGCCCAGGAACGTGTCACCGAGGCCGATGGTGGTCGGGCGCTCCGTGCGAGGGCGGGGGATGGGCACCATGGCGATCGCGCCACCGATCAGCTGCTCCACCCGCCGCGCGACCTCGGTCACGTCGGCCTCGATCGGGAGCGTCCCGACGGCGTCCCGGTCCTCGGGCGTCCAGTCGTCACCGTGCGCGAATCGAGCCGTCGCGGTCAGCACGCCGGCGCGCAGCGCCTCCCGCAGGTCGGCGTCACCGCCGTACGCGAGTGCCCAGTCGCGGGTATGGATGACGAGCGTCGGCACACCGAGCAGGGCGTGCAGCTCGAGCACCGCGCCGGCGACCGCCTCCGGGTCGAGCAACACCAGCTCGTGGCCCAGGTAGTGCTGCGCCTCGTCCTCGTTCATCGACCAGATGTCGATGGCGCCGACCAGCTCGGCCAGCACCACTTGCCGTTGCTCGTCGTGATGGAAGCCGGCGTCCTCGTAGACGACCAAGGCCTCGCGCCGGCGGGCGTCGAGATGCTCCCGCACCTGGCGCGTACGCTCGCGAATCGCGTCCACACCCGGCATCGAGTTGAACCCGGAGACCACGATCATCTCGGCGTGCGCGATCGCCTCGCCGAGACCTGGGTGCAGCCGCAGCTCGGCGTTCGGCGGGTCGTTCACCAGGATCAGCCGGTTCGGCCGAGGCGCCACCACCTCGGCCTCGCCCACCCGGACCCGCGCGCCCGCCGGGTACTGCACGATCACGTGCGGGTCGGTCGAGTCCGCGTCAGCACTGCACAGGTACTCGGCCGAGGACGGCAGCAGCCGGCGCACGTCGTCGTCGATCGAGACCAGGTGCAGCAGCGAAGGCACGGCGAGCCGGTCGAGCGCCACCGCAGCACGCACGCTGGACCCACCCAGCGAGACCACCGAACGGAACCGGCGCGCGAAGGTGAGCAACGCCGTCGGATCCTCGACGAACCGTTCACCTCCGTGGCCGCCGCGCATCTGTGCGAGCAGGGCGAGCACGATGTCGCGCTCGCCGACCACCGTTCCCGCAGCGGGCGCATCGAGCTCCGCCGTGGTGATCGCGTGCTCGACGGCCAGCGCCTCCAGCACCGCGGCGTCCCACGCCACCTCGTAGTCGACGCAGCCGCCCATCCCGAGGACGACATCGGCACTCATCGGTACAGCGTGGCCTTCCCGGCGGCGCCGAACAGGTCGATCTTTGCTGCGGCGACCACCTTGAGCGCCTCCTCGCACGGCGGCTGGATGACGTTCGGCTCCCGGTGACCCGCGTCGGTCAGCACCTCGCGCATCCGCTCGAAGTAGGCCACCTTGATGTCCGAGGAGATGTTGACCTTGTTGATGCCGCGACGGCAGGCCTGGCCGATCTCGTCGTCAGGGTTGTTCGAGCCGCCGTGCAGCACGAGCGGGATCGACACAGCCGCATCGAGCTCGTCGAGCAGGTCGAGCTTGAGCTCGGGCTTGAGCGAGGAGGGGTAGAGCCCGTGCCGGGTGCCGATCGCGACCGCGAGCGAGTCCACCCCGGTCTCCTCGACAAACCGCACCGCGTCCGTAGGCACCGTGTAGATGATGTCGTCGGTCCCCGCCTCGGCATATCCGTCGGTCTTCCCGATCGTGCCGAGCTCGGCCTCCACCGAGACGCCCACCGCGTGCGCCACCTCCGCCACCCGGCGCGAGAGCGCCACGTTCTCCTCGAACGGCAGCAGCGACGCATCGATCATCACAGAGGTGAAGCCGTACTGGATGGCCGTGAGCGCTTGCTCGAAGGTTCCGCCGTGGTCCCAGTGGATCGCGGTCGGCACCGAGGAGGTCCGCGCGCGGTCGATGATCGCCGGCAGCAGGTACTTGCCGATGTGCGCGACCTCGTCCGGGTGGATCGCGATGATGTGCGGCGCCTGCTTCTCCTCGCACACCTCGAACACCGCGTTCATCATCGAGTAGTCGCTGATGTTGAAAGCGGGCACGGCGAAGTTCTCCGCCGCAGCCACCTGCAGCACCTGGTCTCCGGACAGCAACATGTGATGGATCTCCTTCAGGTCGTTGTGCGTGCGCGCTCAGCTGTAGTGGTGGGTGGTGCCGGCGGATCCGAAGAGATCGATCTTGTGGCGCACCAATTCCTTGGCCGCCTCCATCCCGGCCGGCACGATCAGGCGTGGGTCCAGCAGCTTCTCGTCCTGCAGCACCTCGCGCAGTCCCCGGTAGAACGCCTTCTTGACGTCCGAGGAGATGTTGACCTTGTTGATCCCGCGGGTGCAGGCGTCACGAATCTCGGTGTCGGGGTTGTCCGAACCGCCGTGCAGCACCAGCGGGATGCCCACCACCGCGTCGATCTCGTCGAGAAGGCCGAGCTTGAGCTCAGGGATGAGCGTCTTCGGGTAGATCCCGTGCCGGGTGCCGATCGCGATGGCCAGCGAGTCGATCCCCGTGCGCTCAGCGAACTCCTTCGCCTCGGCGGGAACGGTGTAGAGGATGTCGTCGGTGCCGCCCTCGTCGGCGCCCTCGGTCTTGCCGATAGTGCCGAGCTCGCCCTCCACCGACACCCCGGCCGCGTGCGCGATCTCCACCACCCGCGAGGTGATCTCGATGTTGGTCTCGAACGGCTGCAGCGAGGCGTCGATCATCACGGACGTGTACCCGAGGCGGATCGCTCGGACCACCTCGCCGAGGTCGTTGCCGTGGTCCCAGTGCAGCACGGTCGGCACGCTGCTCCGTGCGGCCCGCGACAGCACCGCGGGGATGAAGTCCGGCCCGATCCAGTTCCCGTCCTTCGGGCCCAACGCCACCATCAGCGGCGACTTCAGCTCCTCACACACCTCGAAGGCCGCCATCAGCATGCCGTAGTCGGACAGGTTGAGCGCCGGTACTGCGAAGCCGTGCTCGCTCGCCGGTGCGAGGATCTCGGTCCCCGTGATGAGTGCCATGAAGGTCGTGCTACCTCTCGTGTGGTGGGTCCGGACTCAGCTCTTGACCGAGCCCGATGTCATGCCGCCGATGAAGAATCGCTGGAAGAAGATGAAGAGCAGGATCACGGGCAGCGAACCCAGCACGCTCATCGCCATCATCTGGTTCCAGTCGTAGGAGTGCTGGCCCATCAGCAGCTGGATGCCGATGGGGACAGTGCGCATGTCGTCGGTCCGCGTGAGCGTCAACGCGAACAGGTACTCGTTCCACGCGATCATGAACGTGTACATGCCCACCGAGACCATGCCCGGGACAGCGATCGGGATCAGGATCCGCCAGAGTGCTCCGAAGGAGGAGGTGCCGTCGACGCGGGCGGCCTCATCGAGCTCGCGCGGCAACGTGTTGAAATACCCGGTCATCATGATGATCGCGTAGGGCAACGTGAACACCATGTAGGTCAGGATCAGTCCGGGGTAGGTGTTGTACAGCCCCAGTGCCACGACCAAGCCGAAGTAGGGGATCAGCAGCGTGATCGGCGGCACGGCCTGCACCGAGATCACCGCGATGTTGATGATGCTCTTGCCCGGGAAGTCGTACCGGCTGAAGGCGTACGCGGCATGCACCGCCACCAGCAGCGTCAACCCTGCGACCGCGAGTGAGACCACGTACGAGTTGAGGAAGAACCGTAGCTGGCGCGCGTCGGTCAGGATCGCGAGATACGGCGCCAACGAGGAGTTCTCGGTCAGCAGCGTGGGCGGGTAGGCGAAGATCTCCGGGTTCGCCTTGAACGAGGAGAACAGCATCCACAGCACGGGAGCGCCAGCGAACATCGCCCCGAGGATCAACCCGACCAGAGTGAGCACGATCGCGATCCGGCGGCGCCCCGCCGTCGTGAGCCGACGTGATGGGTGCGAACGTACGGGAGAAGCAGTCGTGGTCATGTCAGTCCCTCGCTCGCTGGTGCCGCACGTACGCGTAGGCCATGGCGGCGGAGATCACCAGCACCACCACGGCGCTGGCCGATGCAGCCGAGAACATGTACTGCGAGAACGCGAGCTTGTAGGTGTACGTCGAGAGCAGCTCAGTGCGGTCGAGCGGACCGCCGCCGGTGGTCATCCAGATCAACGTGAACTGATGCGAGGTCCAGATGAGGTCCAGCAGCATCATCGAGATGATGATCGGGCGCAGCTGCGGGATCGTGATCGAGAAGAACTTGCGGAACGGGCCGGCGCCATCAACCGAGGCCGCCTCGTACAGCTCGGCCGAGATCCCCTGCAGGCCGGCCAGCATGCTGATCATGAAGAACGGGTAGCCGCACCAGATATTGATCAGCACCACCGCGAACAGGGCGAGATTCGGGTCGGCCAACCACTCCTGCGGCGAGTCGATGATGCCAGTCTCGACCAGCAGGAAGTTGAAGACCCCGCTCGGATTGAGGATCAGCCGCCACAGGACCGCCACGATCGCCACCGTGAGCAACCATGGCAGCACGAAGATCGTGCGGAAGATCGTCTTGACCCAGTGAGGCAACAGCTGCGTGTTCAGCAGCATCGCGAACCCGAGGCCGAGCACCAGGTGCGCGGCCACCGAGGCGAGCACGAACACCGCCGTGTTCTTCAGCGCCGCGTGGAACTGCGAGTCGGTGAAGATCTCGATGTAGTGCTCGAGCCCCACGAACTGCGGGTTCGCGTTCGTGATGACGTTGTTCTGCAGCGAGTACCAGATGACCATGCCGATCGGCAACGCCATCAAGACCGCCAGCAGCACCAGCGTGGGCGAGAGGTAGCCGAAGGCCACCGCCGTGACCTGGCGTTGCTTGTTCCGTGCCACGTGATGCCTCCTTTCGAGTCCGGGCCGGTGGGAATGGCGCGGGGACGCCGGGCACAGCGCCCCCGCGCGCGGTGACTAGAAGATGTCTTCCCACTCCGTCTGGATGTTGCCGAGCGCCTCGTCGATCGGCTTGTCCTCGGCGAGCACCTGCTGCAGCTCCTCGTCGAAGATCCGCATCAGTTCATCCGCCAACGGGAGGCCGGTGAACTCGCTGACCGGGGTCCCGGCCTGCCAGATGTTGAAGGCGTCCTCGAACAGCGGGTCGGACTCGCTGAAGTCAGGGGTGACGTTCGCGTTGCCGGGGAACCCGTTGGCGAGCGCGCTCAGCTGGCCGTTCGGGCCCTCGCTCATGAGGAACTCGATCAGCTTCCACGACTCTTCAGGGTGCTCGGTGTTCGCGGACATCCCGATGCCCCAGGAGGCGTACCGCACGCCGGACTCGCCGGTGAAGCCATCCTCGACCGGCAGCGGCACCACCGAGAAGTCGAGGTCGGGGTTGTTCTCGCGGATCAGGTTGATGTGCGCCAGCGAGGAGACCATCATCGCCACCCGCTCGTTGGTGAACTCCTCGACCTTGTCCTGCTCGGCCATCGTGAGGCCGCCGGGCGCGATCACGCCGTCGTCCCACATCTGCTTGAGCAGTTCGATGGTCCTGGTGACGTCCTCGTTGTTGACGTCCGGGCCGCCATCCTCCGAGAGCATGGATCCACCCGAGGCCCAGGTCAGCGGCAGGATGTCGATGTTGATGCCGTTGGGCTTCTCCAGGCCGAGCGCGGTCACGTAGCCGGCCGCGCCGCTGCCCGAGTCGGTCACTGCCTGGGCGGCCGCCGTGAACTCCGACCAGGTGGTCGGCGCCTCGACGCCCGCCTGCGCCAGCAGCTCGTTGTTGACGAACATCGGGTAGGCGAAGTTGACCACCGGGATCATGCGGGTGGAGCCGTCCACCTGGACCTGCGCGGCGAGCTGGGAGTCGTCGTACCCGGCGTCGGACATCGCGGCCGAAAGATCGGCGATCGATCCCTGGGTCGCGAAGTCATGCACCCAGGCGCCGTCGAGGCCGAGTACATCGGGCATCGTGCCTGAGGCCGAGCCCGCGATCACCTGATCCTTGATCGAGGCGTACGGACCCGAGAGCAGATCCACGGTGATGCCCGGGTTCTCTTCCTCGAACTGGTCGATGAGCGCCTGGAACTCACCGTCAGGGAGCTCGGGCTCCCACCACTGCATGAACTCGATCGTGACGTCACCGCCGTCGCCCGAGCCTGTCCCGCCGCCGCATCCTGCGGCGAGCGCGGCCACGCCGAGCGCCGCGACGAGGACCTGGGTCCGTGGGCGCCAGCGGTTGTGTCGAACAGCGCTGTTCATTGCTCCTCCATGTGTCTGCCGTCGGGGCACCACTGCCGTGTGGTGCGCATTCGTGCCGAAGCGGTGCGTGATACTTGCACGTTTCTGCGCAAACATGCAAGAGTCGGTCTGACATTCGTGCTCGACGGCGCAGCAACAGGCATGGTCGTCGCGGTACCTTTCGGGCATGCCAGGGGAGAGTCGGGCGAGGAAGGCTGACGTATGACCACAGCGGACACAGAGGCCGGAGACACCGGCGGGGAGCTACCCGCCGTCCGTCGGGATCGGATCGTCGGCTTCGTCGAGTCGACCCGTCAGGCGAGCGTGCACGAGATCGCCGAGCAGTTCGAGGTCTCCACCGACACCGTGCGCCGCGACCTCACCGCACTCCACAAGGACGGCAAGCTCACCAGGACCCGGGGCGGCGCCGTCGCCAACTCGCTCCTCAACAGCCCCGACCGCGAGCTGCGGATCCGGCAGATGCTGCAAGAGCAGGAGAAGGCACGGATCGGCGAGCTCGCCGCGCCGCTGATCCCCAACGCCGCGGTCGTCGCCTTCAACGGCGGCACCACCACACTGGCGGTCGCGCGCAACCTCACCGACCATCGCGAGCTGACCGTCGCGACGAACAACCTGAGCATCCCGTTCGAGATCCCGCCGCACTCGGTGAACAACCTCTATGTGTTTGGCGGTGACGTCCGATTCAGCTCACAGGTCACGGTCGGGTTCACCTCGTTCCCCGATGTCGAGGTGCCCGGGATGGTGCACTTCGACCTCGCGATCATCGGGGTCGGCGGCGTCACCACCGAGGGGTTCTCGGTCAGCAACCTCGGCGAGGCGTCGATGATGCGACAGATGATCAGGCGCTCCACCACGGTGGTGATCGTCACCGACAGCACGAAGTTCAACCGCCATCAGTTCGCCCTGGTCGCCCCGCTCGACTCCGCACATCACCTCGTGACCGACTCGCCACCGCCGCCCGACGTCCACGAGGCGCTCCAGGCCGCAGGCGTGCAACTCCTCTTCGACCCGCCGGATGACGAGCTCGATGACTGAGACGCGTCCCAACGTGCTGCTGGTCATGACCGACCAGCAGCGCTTCGACACGATCGCCGCGCTCGGTTACCCGCACATGGTCACACCGCAGCTCGACAGGCTGGTCACCGAGGGCGTGGCGTTCGAGCGGGCGTACGTCACGGCGCCCTCCTGCACGCCGAGCCGCGCGAGCTTCTTCACCGGGCTCTACCCCTCGGGCTGCGGCGTGCTGAGGAACGACGAGTCGTGGCCGCGCACCTGGGTCGAGGACCTGGCCGAGTCGGGGTACCGGTGCGTCAATGTCGGCAAGATGCACACGTTCCCGTACGAGGCGCCGAGCGGGTTTCACGAGCGGCACGTGGTGGAGAACAAGGACCGCGGCACACCGACCGTGCCGTACCTGCTCGACAACTGGGACAAGGCGCTGCATGCGAGCGGCGTGGTCAAGCCGGACCGGCGCACCCTGCGCCACACGCCGGACTACGACGAGCGGCTCGGCGCGTTCGAGTGGACGCTGCCGGAGCGGCTGCACGCCGACGGGTTCGTCGGCTCCATCGCCGCTCACTGGCTCGACACCTATCCGGGCGACGAGCCGTTCTTCCTCCAGGTCGGCTTTCCCGGGCCGCACCCTCCCTACGACGCCCCCGCCCGCCTGCTCGAGATCTACGCCGACGCCGAGATCCCGCCGGTCAACCGCGACGAGAGCGAGTTCGCCGCAATGCCCCCGCAGGTGCGGTCGGTCCGGCAGGAGCACCTCGAGCACGACCACGACTCGATCGTGCATCTGGAGCACCCCAGCGCCGAGCAGCAGCGGCGGCAGCGGATCCACTACTACGCCAACGTGACGTTGATCGACGAGCAGGTCGGCGAGCTGATCGCTGCGCTCGAGCGCCGGGGCGTGCTGGAGAACACCGTCATCGTGTTCACGTCCGACCACGGTGACGCGCTCGGCGACCACGGCCTGTCCCAGAAGTGGACGATGTACGAGCCCGCGATCCACGTGCCGGCGATCATGCACGCCCCGGGCCGGCTGCGCTCCGGCGTCACGGTTCCCGAGCCGATCTCGCACATCGACCTCGGCGCCACGATCCTCGACCTCGCCGGCGTCGAGCGGCGGCCGGGTACCTCGGCCCGGTCGCTGCTCCCGGTGCTCCGTGAGGACGACGGCGACTGGTCGGGTCGGGAGGTCGTGTTCGCCGAGCAGGCCCGCGACGGGATCCAGCGCGACTCCGAGATGATGACCATGGCCTTCGACGGCCGCTGGAAGCTCGTCTCCTTCAGCGACGACCCCGCGCACGGGCAGCTCTTCGACCTGCACACCGACCCGTTGGAGCGCGCAGACCTCTGGGACGACCCCGCGCACGCGGATCAGCGGCTACGCCTGCTGAGGGCCACCGCCGCCTGGCGCCAGGAGGTGCTGTTCAGCTCCCGCGACTGGTGGCGTGCCGTCAGTTGAAGCGACCGAGATGTCGTGGCCGCTCCGCGCGACGCGCGCCGCCAGGTTGGCCGCCTCGTTGCCCGACGAGTGCGCCTGGGCCGTCACCTGGAAGAATGGCCGGATGCCTGACGCGGAGTTGTGGGATGTCACCGACGAGCATGGGAACCTCACCGGGGAGGTGTACCACCGGGGCGACCCGGACTGGCCGGAGGGGCGTTACCACCTGATCGTGGCGGTCTGCGGGATCCTGCCGGATGGGCGGATGCTGCTCACGCAGCGGGCGGCGTCGAAGATCTACGCGTTCTCGTGGGAGTTCCCCGGCGGCAGCGCGTTTGCGGGCGAAACCAGTGCGCAGGCCGCCGCCCGCGAGTTCCGGGAGGAGACGGGCCTCACCGTGGATCTCCCGGATCTGGAGCTCGTCGGCCGCTTCACCGAGGAGTCGGCGCTGCTCGACATGTACCTCGTCCGGTTCACCCACACACCGTTGGTCACACCGGAACCGAGCGAGGTCCACGCGGCCGAGTGGGTCGCGCCCGAGGAGCTTCAGCGGCGGTTGGCCGCCGGCGAGCTGGCGGCGCCCTGGACCGACCGGCTCGCGGCGCTCTGGCCGGCGATCACCGACGCCCTCACGCCGACTGCCTGAGCTCAACGGCTCAGGCCACCTGGGCTCAGCCGTGCCCGCCCTGCCGGGCCAGCCACTCGGTGAACCTGTCGCTGCCCAGCGGTCCCCACATCGGCGGCACGTCCACGCCGAGCTGATTGAGCACCCAGCGGCGGAACTCCGCTACGCCTGCCACGGCGGCCTCGTCCTCGGGCGGGCGACCCAGCACCTGGGGTGAGATCGCCGGGTATCCGACCGCGGCGAGCCGCAACAGGTCGACCGCACCATCCCCGAGAAGCGACGCCCCGCCGTCGGGAGTGAGCGCGACCACCCGGGTGACGCCGTCGTCGTCGAGCCACAGGGCGACCCGGGTGTCGTCGGGCGAGGCGGCGATCGGGACCACCCGTTGCAGGGCCGGGTGCCCGGCACCCCAGCGATCCGCCAGACCCAGCCCACTGCTGAACACCAGACCCGGGCGCGCCTCCGGTGGGCCCGGGGCGGCGAGCTCGGTCCCGTCGCCGGCTGCGAGCACCCAGCCCTGACGCTCCATGAAGACCCAGGCTCGCTCGAGCTCGTGCGGGAGCGACCACCCTTCAGGTAGCCGCGACTGCAGTACTGCACCGATCCGGCTCGGCTCCGCAGGCGCCTCGCCTGCACCGTCGAGCCACGCGACCGGATCCTTCACGCCGGACATCACGCGTTCCACCCGCAACCGCAACCGCCACGGGTTCCTCAGGGTGCCGTAGAGGTAGACCAGCTCGTCGCCACCACCACGGAGCATGCTGCCGACCCGCACCGGGCCGGAGTCGGTCACGGCGGCGTCCTCGTCACCCTGAAGCGACCCGAGCAGCCACTGCGGAGCGAACCGGTGGGTGCCATCGGCCGTGGCGAACAGGTGCGCACGCACGTCACGCCACCCGAGGCCGATCTGCAGGGTGCGATGCACCTGCTCGAGTGTCTGCGTGCCGAGAACACGCAACCGGCGCCAGATCTGCGGGTCGTGCTCGAACATGACCATCAGGTCCACCGCGGTGTCGGCAGCCAACGAGAACGGCAGCTCGACCGGCTGCCATGCCGCGCTCTCGTCGGAGGTCCCCACCACCCCGGACAGCCCGGAGACCGCCTCGACGATCGGATACCTGAAGGGTTCAGGCGCCAGCGCAGCGCTCGCGCCGCGTTCCAGCGTGGTCGTCTCCAACAACCCGAACCCGGTCAGCGCCTCGAGCGCGGCCAGCACCTCACCCTCGAACATCGCGCGCTGCTCGGACGTGGCATCCGGTGCCGCCTGCGCCACGAACATCTCCGCGAGGTCGGTGGTGCCCGCCTCCTCGTCGTCCTCCCCGTCGGCGGCGTAGTACGCCACGTCGGTCGAGGCAACCAGCGCCACCAGCACCCCCATCGCCCGGGGGAGCAGTGCGAGACCGGCCTCGGCGTCCGCGACCAACGCGCGCAGGACCGCGGCCCTGGCCAGGGACCGCACCACCCGGTGCATGAACATGCTCGACGGCGGTGGGCAGCCACCTGTCTCGGTCACCTCCGCGGTGGGCGCCAGGGTGTCGTCACCGTGGGCGAGTTCCGCATCCAGGAGCGCACCCACCCAGATCTCGTGCGCGACCGAGTCGGGCTCGAGACCCGCCACGTCAGCGATCTCGGACCTGCTCAGCGACCCCTGGCGTGCCAGGGCGTTGAGCGTCGCCTGCAGCGGCCCCGCGTACCCGCTCCGCACACCGCGCGTGACCAGCTCGGTCGGGCTCGGACGGGTCCGGAGCTGGTCGGCGATCGTCTCGTCGACCAACCCGCCGAGCGTGGTGAGTCCGAGCGGCTGCTGCGCCGCCGCCCATCCGATCACGTCCCAGCACTCCTGCACCGCCCGCTCGCTGCGCCGCCACAGCTGGTGCGCACGGAGGAACACCAGGTAGTGCGCGAGTGTGGCGACCGCGTGCTCGTAGTCCTCGGCGGCCACGGTGTCGTCGCGCGCCAGGTCGCGGATCAACCAGCTCAGCAGCGCCGGGGTCGGGTCGTGCAGGTCGGCGTCGCCACGCCGCGCGCGTGCGAACAGGTCGGCGAGCGCTGCTCCCGGGTCCTGTGACCGACGTTCGCTCGCCGTCATCCAAGCCTCGAACTGCGCGACCGTGCCCTCGATCGTGCCCTGCTGCGTCATCGTCTCCCTCTCGCGCGCGTGCACGCTCCAACGATCCCGCATCCGCCCGCTCACCCGCGCCACGCCGATGGGCAGCCCTCCCCTCTCCACGCGCGGCCACCTCCCGTCTCACCGCACCTCCCCGCGCCCCGCCCCCACAGCTCCGGAAGGCGTTCCCGGTCGATCTGCTGCCACCTGGTGGCAGCAAGTGACACATGTCGCACCACCCGCGATGATGTGCGGCATGCGAATCCGCGTCGGGCGCCGTGTCGCCGTGCTCGCGCTCGCTGTGCTTGCGCTGTTCGCACCTGTCGGCAGCGCCCTTGCCGATGACTCGCCGTGGGAGCCCGCCGGCTTCGAGCTCGAGAGCAACGACCCGTACACGATCGACGGCGAATCCCGCTGCTCGGAGGGCGAGCGGTGGACCTGGACCGATGGGGAGCGCTACCTCGGCCTCATCCTGCTGCCGTGCACCGACGACGTGTCCGCACAGGCAGCGGCGCGTGCGCAGGTGACGTTCGCGGCCGATCACCCCGAGGAGCAGGTGCTCGGGGTGGAGCACGTCGGCTGGGTGGAGGACGAGCGCCTCGCGACGCGCATCTGGGTGCAGGAGGCCACGATCGTGGTGCTCGCGGCTGCCACCGGGGCCGGCGGCGCACCCGAGGCGTTCGCGCTGGGAGCCGAGCACGCAGCCGACGTGGCCGCCTCCCTCCCCGGCGACCCGCTGCCACCGGCCGTGGACGGCGCGCGCGTGCAAGGCATGCTCGTCATCGCCCCGCTGGCGATCTGGCTGCTGCTCGTGCTGCCCGCGCGCGCGGTCGTGGCCGCCCGCCGGCCCCGCTACGACACCACCAGCACCGACGCACGCTTTCGCGACGTCACAGCCGCCGCGCGTGCTGTCACGCTGCGCCGCCGCTGGCGTCGCGCGGGATGGTGGGTCGCCGGGTTGTCCGCTGCACTGGCCTTCTTCGGCGTGCTCAACGCCGTTGCCGGCTCGATGGCCGACGGCGTCCCTCGCGTGCTGATCGGAGCCGCCGGCTGGGTCGGTGGTGCCGTCATGATCAGGAAGAACCGCGCGCTTCCCGTGGAGCGGGCGGGCCGGCTGCCTCACACGCACGGCATCCGAGCGTGGCTGGGCACGGCGCTGAGCGTGCTCGCATATGCGCTGGCCTGCGCGGTACTGCTGCTCACGGGCGCAGCGGCCGTGGCGAGCGTGATCCTGCCGCCCGCGAACCGCATGGTCACGCCGGGCGAGGTGCTCTCCGCCGGATCAGCCGCACCGGCGTTGCTGCTGATCATGCTGGGGCTGTTGGTCCGCGAGGCGATGCTGCTGGTGCTGCTCGGGGTGGTGGTGCTGCTCGTCGCGGTCGCCGGGATCGACGCGCTGGGCCGGCGTCTGCGCGCGGCCTCGCTGCGGGAGGTGTTGCTCGCCGATCCACGCCCACCGGTCCTGTACCTGCGCAGCTTCGACGAAGACCGCCTCACACTCCCCGCCACGCTCCACCGGCGTGGCCTCATGGACACCCTCAACGTGGTGCGGCGGCGCCGGTTCGAGGAGGCGATCGTGGTGCAGCTGCAGCGCCAGGGGCCGGTCGTCGCGATCGCACCGCCCGGCACGCGCCTGCCGAAGGTCGGCGCCGCCCGCGCCTCGTACGGGCACGACGAGTGGCAGGAGAAGGTGACCGAGCTCGCTCAGCGAGCAGCCGTCGTCGTGCTCTCCGCGACACCCGACTCGGTACGTGAAGGATTCGGGTGGGAGATCGATCTGGTGGCGAGCCGGCTGCGGCATCGCCGCGTGATGGTGATCGTGGGTCCGTGGCGCGGCCAGCTGGCACGCCGATGGGAGGCGTTCCGCAGCCACATCGCCGCGCTGCCGTTCTTCGCCGACCTCGCGCGCTCCGACCTCCCTGAAGGACTGCTCGTTGCGGCGCGCTCCGAGCAGTGGGGCTGGGCTTCCTGGGGGGCGACCCGGCGGACCGACGTGACCTACGCCGTCGCGATCGACCATGCCCTCCACGCGCTGAAGGACGACATGGCGGACATCGACGAGGATCCCGACGCCGTCGACCCGCTGCTCACGGAACCCGGACCAGGAGACCCTGCGGCTCGACCGACATCGTGAAGGAGACGACGTCACCCATCGCGTCGCCATCCACCTCGAACGGCTCAGGGCCGCCCAGCCGCACCTCGATGCGCCGCCCGCGCAGGTACTTCATCGCGTCCAGCTGCTTGGCGCCGACCTTGTTCAGCGGCAGCACCGTGGAGTCCGGCTTGCGGCGCATGATGCGGTGCTCCACGAGCACGCGAAACAGCACGGTCGCCCAGCCGAGAGCGCCGTCCGGGCGGAGCGCGACAACATCGAGGACGCCATCGTCGATCTCGGCCTCCGGGAGCAGCACCACATCACCGGTCAGCACCGCGACGTTGCCGACCATGAGGCTGTGCACGCGGGCCTTGCGGGGCGGGGCGCCGTCGATGCGGTAACCGATCTTGATCCGGTGGCCACCCTTCAACGAGCGGCCGATCGCCTGCACGTAGGCGAGCCAGCCCGCGCGCTGCTTCAGCTCGTCGTCGGTGTTGGCGATCATCTGCGCGTCCAGGCCCACGCCGCCCAGGACCAGGAACGCGTGCTCATCGACGGGGCCACCGGGCTCGCGGCGCAGCGCGGCCACGCCCACGTCGATGCGGCGCTCCTCACCGGCGAACGCTGTGGCGACCGCGGTGTCGACGTCGTCCAGCGCGAGCCCGAGGTTGCGCGCGAGCAGGTTTCCGGTGCCGCTCGGCACGAGCGCGAGCGCCACGTCGCTGCCGCGCAGTCCTTCCGCGACCGCCCGCACCGTGCCGTCGCCACCCGCGGCGAGCACCACTCCGACCCCCGCCTCGAGCGCTTCGCGAGCCATCGCCACGCCCGGGTCATCCGCGCTGGTCTCGATCCACAGGCTGGGCTCGTAGTCGCCCTCGGACTCGGCAGCCTTGACCGCCGCTTCCAGCACGGCCCTGTCGACCTTGGTCGGGTTGACGATCACTGCCGCGCGGCGCGGTGGCGGCGGCGTCCCGTGCTCAGCCACCTTCTCGGCTGTCTCACGCGCGGTGGCATCGGCCGCTGCGGCTGGGTCGCTGTTCTGGACCGGGCCGTGCGGGTCAGGGATCGTCTCGCTCGTCACAGACGCCATCGAACCTCATGGGTGGTGATCGCAACAGCCGAACGTCGATCACGCCGCATAGTTGATGCGTCATTGGTAGACTCGTCACTAATTTCCGTGGGGCGGACACAACGACGTACGCCACGCGGATCCGCTGATACATCACCTGTTGAGGGGGATTCATGACCAGTATCGCCACACCTTCCCGAACTCGGAGCCGGAAGATCCGCGCCCTCCTCGCCGGCGGCGTCGTGCTCGGCGTCGGTGCCGCCGCCACGCTCGCCGCCTGGAACGACAGCGAGTTTGCCGACGGCACCTTCTCGGCCGGCGTCTTCAACCTGCAGGGATCCACCACGAGCGCCACCGACGGGTACGCCGACCACCCGACCGCCGATGGTGCAGCCGCGCTCAGCTTCACCGCGCCCGTGAGCAACCTCTCGCCCGGAGATGTGGTCTACGCGCCGTTCTGGGTGCGTCTTGCCGCAGACACCACCTCACCCGCGACGCTCGACCTGGTGTCGATCGACTCGACCGACACCACCGGAGGCAACTCCTCGCAGCTCAGCTACGCGGTCTACGGCATCGACGCGGACGCCGCGTGCGACGCCTCCGCGACGGGCGGCACACTGCTCGGCTCGGCCGCGACCCTCGCCGACAATGCCGCGATCGCTGGTGCCACCACCGAGCTGCCGATCGGGGATCCGACCTCCGATCCGGGTGAGGCCACTCAGGTCTGCTTCGTGATCACCGCTGCGGCCGGCCTCGAGCAGGGCGGGGTCACCACCGCCACCTGGCAGCTCACGGCGACCACGGACTGAGTGCCGCAGGGCCGGCCTGCATGAGACGAACAGCCTCCGGTACCCCGCACCGTCACGGCGTGTGGCGCTACGCCGCGGCAGCCGTCGCGATGTCGGCTGCCCTGGCCAGCCCGCCGGCTGCGGCGAGCCCCGGTGTCGTGGAGGAGGTGGTGACCGGGGAGCATCTTCAGCTGACCTCCGTGACGAACTCGGAGATGGCGTCGATGAGCCCCGGCCGAACAGCGACGTGGGATGTGGGCCTGGTGGTGCTCACGCCGGGCGCCGCACGTGTGGACGTGACACTCGAGGTGCTCTCGGCACCGGCGGCCACCTTCGAGATGGACGTGCTGCGCTGCGCCGACCGCTGGACTGAAGGCGGCTGTCCGTCGGGTGCCGACACTCTGTCGAGTGCACCGGTCAGCGCCAGTACCAGCACGGTGATCGACACGACCGATGGGAGCAGCGCTCCCTGGTACCGCGTCGTGGTCACGATGATCGCTGACTCCGGGGCCGCGACGGCAGTCCTTCGGCTCCTGGCCGATGGTGCCGGCGAAGAGCTGAGCGCCGGGGGCGAGGCACCGCCTCCTCCGGGTCGGTTGCCCGGCACCGGCGCCTCGCTCCTGGGCCACCTCGCTCTCGCTCTCGCCGCCGTCCTGGCCGGGGTAGTGGCAGGGACTCTCGCCCGTCGTCGCACCCCTGCCGGCCGCTCAGCGGAACGCTCGACATGAGGGCACGCGCAACGCCACCGCAACGCCCCGGCCGCTACCGGCGGCTGACCGCGGCAGGCGCGGCACTCGGACTCCTCGTGGCACTCGGCGCCGCGCAGACCACCGGCAGCACCGAAGCCGCGTGGAACGACTCCGAGCACGCCGGCAGCACGATCACAGCGGGAACACTCGGCGCTCCTCGAGTCAACGGCTGCGGCACCACCGGCCGGACGTTCACGCCGCGGTGGCTCGCCCCGAGCGCTCCCAGCCTCGCCCCCACCTCCTACCAGTACCGGCTGTACTGGACACCGCTGCTCGGAACCGAGGCGCCGGTGTTCGGCTGGACCACGGCCACCGGCACGCAGTTCGCCTACACGATCCCCACCACTATCCTCACCGCCGGCACGTACCGCTTCCAGGTCCGCGCCGTCCGGAGCACCTGGGTCAGTGCACCCCGGACCGGCACGGCATCCGTGCTCTCGGCGCTCGGGGTGATCTCGCTCGGGGGCTGCTCGTGGTCACCGTGACCGCCAGGCACCGCGAGCGCCCGACCGTCTCACGGCCTCGACGCCTCGCCGCGCGCGCCGGGTCGGCGTTGCTGACGGTGCTCGCAGCCCTCGGACTGGGCTGCATCGTGCTGGTCGTACTCGGTCTGACGATGAACTTCTCCCTGATCATGTTCAGCACCGGATCGATGGCTCCGACGATCCCCGCCGGATCGGTCGCGCTCGTGCGGGAGACGCCGGCGAGCGAGATCGAGGTCGGTGACATCGTGACGGTGGATCGCGAGGGGAAGCTGCCCGTGACGCACCGGGTCGAAGAGATCCTCGCCGTCGAGGGTGAGTCCGTCACGTTCACGATGCGGGGCGATGCCAACGACGCACCGGACAGTGAGCCCTACACGGCCGAGACGGTCAGGGTCATGAGCGGGCACGTTCCCGGAGTCGCACGTGTGGTCTCGAGCCTCCAGAGCCCGGTGGCTCTCGGCGTGATCGCGATCGGGGCGGCGCTGCTGGTCACCTGGGCCTTCTGGCCGCGTGCCACGGACGAGCCTCGCCCCTGACGCGGCGGGCTCGCGGGACAATGGCCCCGAACGCGCACCCCAACCGAGGGACCTCCGTGAACGACTCCTGCTGCGCTCCGGGCCGGGGCACACCCGCCCGGTCCCGTCCGATGGCGACCTCGTCTCCTGAGCGAGCCACCGCCGTCGGGCGGCGCCCGCACGACTCCGACACGGTCGAGCTCCCGGGTGCGTCGTTCCTCATGGGCGGCGCGGACCCCGATGCCAACCCGCTCGACGGCGAGGGGCCGGTCCGGGAGGTGACCCTCTCCCCGTTCGCGATCGGGGCCACCCAGGTGACCACCGCGCAGTTCGCGGCGTTCGTCGACGACTCCGGGTACGTCACCGAGGCCGAAGAGATCGGCTGGTCCTTCGTGTTCGCGGGGTTCCTCCCCGCGGCGCTGCGAGCCGAGTCACGGCGGGTCCCGCAGACGCCGTGGTGGTGCGCGGTGACCGGGGCCACCTGGCGCGCGCCCGAGGGGCCGGGCTCCGACCTCGCCGAGCGCGCCGACCACCCCGTGGTGCACGTGTCCTGGCGCGACGCCGAGGCGTACGCATCCTGGGCAGGCGGCCGGCTGCCCACCGAGGCCGAGTGGGAGTACGCGGCGCGCGGCGGACTCGAGCAAGCGCGGTATCCGTGGGGCGAGGAGCTCACGCCCGGCGGTGAGCACCGCTGCAACATCTGGCAGGGCCGGTTCCCGGTGAAGAACACCGCCGAGGACGGCCACCGCGGCACCTGCCCCGTACGCGCGTTCCCGGCCAACGGGCACGGGTTGTTCGGCACCTCCGGCAACGTGTGGGAGATGGTCTCCGACTGGTGGACCACCACCCACAGCCCCGAACCCCAGCGTGACCCGCGAGGCCCCGAGACCGGGCCTGCCCGCGTGATGCGCGGCGGCTCCTACCTGTGCCACGACTCCTACTGCAACCGCTACCGCGTGGCCGCACGCACGCAGAACACGCCCGACTCCGCCTCCGGGAACCAGGGGTTCCGGGTGGCCTACACAGGCTCGTCCCGCAGCTCGGGCTGACGCTCACGCCTTCCGACGAGCGGACGCTCTCACTCCTCGTCGTCCTCCACGTGGTGGTCGTGATCGACCTCGCCGCGCTTCCAGTACCCGTCGATGTGGGTCTGTCGCTTCGGCAGACCGACCTCGCGCCGCAGGTAGCGGCGGATCGGCTTGATGGCCCCCGCCTCACCGGCCGCGAACACGTAGAGGTCGGTGAGGTCCTGGGGCAGGTCGAACTCGCGGGCAGCGGTCTCCAGCGCACTGAGATGCCCCGGCGCCACGGGCGCGGTGTCGCGGTGCACCCACCGCAGGTCCAGTGCGACGCCGGGCGCGGGCGAGAGCGGCTGCTCCTCGGCCGCGTCGGCCACCTCGACCATGGCCGTCACTGCGGAACCCTCGGGAGCGTCCTCGATGATCCGAGCGATTGCTGGGAGCGCGGTCTCGTCTCCCAGCGCCAGGTAGTGGCCGTAGTTCTCGGGCATCAGCCAGTTGGCGCGCGGCCCCATCACCACCACCTGATGTCCGGGCCGCGCGTTCCCGGCCCACACCCCGGCAACGCCGTGATCGTGCACCACGAAGTCGATCACCAGCTCTCGGGTCTCCGGGTCGAAACCTCGCACCGTGTAGTCGCGGCGGATCGGCTCACCGCCCTCGACGTCGACCTCCCACTCCTCGTCCTCGGGTGGCCCGACCTGACGGTAGGCGACCAGGGCGCCGGTCTCGGGGTGGGGGAAGTAGACCTTGACATGGTCGGCGGGTGTGAAGGGCAGGTAGGGGAAGCCGTCGGCGAGATCGTCGCCGGTCAGCACGATCCTGCGATACCGAGGCGTGATGGCCTCGACGCGCACCACATGCAGGTCGCGCCGCACGATGTGCGGGAGGAAGCTCAGCTGCAGCTCCCCGGTGAGATTCGGGCCGGTGAAAGTGGGCAGGTCTCGGGTGTTCATCGTGGGATCTCCTGACGGTCGTGGGTGAGGGTGCGGGGGTCGAGTGGTGCGACGGTCGGGGTGCCGGTCACGGTGTCAGGGACGACGAGCGCCCGGAGCCCGAAGACGTCCTCGACGAGCTCGGCCGTGATGACGTGGCTGGGGTGCCCGGTAGCGACGACGTCGCCGTCCTTCATCACGATCAGGTGATCGGCGTAGCGCGCCGCCTGATTCAGGTCGTGCAGCACCGCCACGATCGTGCGTCCCTGATCGTGGAAGTCCCGGAACAGCTCCAGCAGCTCGTACTGGTGCGCGATGTCGAGGAACGTGGTGGGTTCGTCCAGCAGCAGGATGTCCGTCTGCTGCGCCAGCAGCATCGCCACCCAGACTCGCTGCCGCTGCCCGCCGGACAGCTCGTCGACCAGCCGGCTCGACAGGTCCACCACCCCGGTAGCCGCCATCGCCGCCCAGACCGCGTCCTCGTCCTCGGCTCGCCACTGCTGGATGAGCGACTGGTGCGGAGCACGTCCACGGGCGACCAGGTCCGCGACCCGGATCCCATCCGGGGCCAGCGAGCTCTGCGGCAGCAGGCCCAACCTGCGGGCGACGTCCTTGGAGCGGTAGCTGCCGATCTCCTTGCCATCCAGGATGACGTGCCCTGCGGCCGGCGCCAAGATCCGCGCCATCGCCCGCAGCAGCGTGGACTTGCCGCACGCATTGGGCCCGATGATGGCGGTGAACGAACGGTCGAGGATCTCCACGGACAGCGAGTCGGAGACGGTACGGCGGTCGTAGCCGATCGTCGCCTCGTGAACCACCAGCCGTGGCGCGGCATCGAACAAGGGGCCCTCCTCAGGCCGTCGGTCAGGCACCGGGGGACGCGTTCCTGCGCGCCTCACGGATCAGCAGCCAGATCAGGTAGATCCCGCCCAGTGACACGGTGATCAGCCCGACGGGCACGGTGCGGTAGACGCTCGCGATCACCAGCGACAGCAGGTGGGCCGCCGACAGCAGCGCCGCGCCCATCGCGGCTGCGCCCACCAGGCTCACGCCCGCCGACCTGGTCAGACGCCTGGCGAGCTGGGGCGCGACGAGAGCGATGAAGCCGATCGGACCGGCGGCCGCCGTGACGAGCGCCGTGGTGGCGACACCCACCACGATGAGGGCCGGGCGGACGAGACCGATCCTGGTGCCGTGCGTGATCGCGGTGTCGTCGCCGAGCTCGAGGCGGTGCAGAGCCGGTGAGAGCATGGCTGCCGCCACCAGCAGCACCGTGATCGCCATCAGCGCGGGGACCATGCTGGTCCACGACACGCGGCTGATCGACCCGGCTCCCCAGAACCCCACCACCATGGCGTCCTCCACGTCGGCCCGCGTGATGAGGTAGGCGTTCACCGAGCCGAGCATCGCCGTGACCCCGATACCGACGATGATCAGGCGGAAGCCCTGGGTGCCGCGCCGCCACGCGAGGGCGTACACCACCACGGCGGTGAGCATTCCTCCGGCCAGCGAGGCACTCGCGAGCGTCCAGTAGTCACGCGCGTTCACGAGCAGGATCATGACCACGACGGCGGTGTAGGAGCCGGCGTCGAAGCCGATGACGTCCGGTGACCCGAGCGGGTTCCGTGTGAGGGACTGGAAGATCGCTCCGCCTACCCCCAGCACCGCACCGAAGGCCACGGCCGCCACGGCGATCGGCGCACGCCACTCGAGCACCACCAGCCTGTGGAACTCGTCGCCCGCTCCTCGCGCAGCCGTGAGGACCTCGCTCAGGGTCAGCGGGTAGTCGCCGAACCGGACCGCGATGGTGGACAACGCCGCAGCGAGCAGCAGCAGCACGCCCGACACGACCACCAACCGCGCGGGCACTCGTACGGACGCGTGACGCGCGCGCAGACTCCCGGTCCGGTACCCGAAGTCGACCCGGCTCACAGCCCACTGACCTTCCGCCGTCGCACGAGAGCGATCAGGACGGGCGCACCGATCGCGGCGACGACGAGACCCACCTCGATCTCCCCGGGTCGACCCAGGATCCGGCCGAGGACGTCGGCGACCAGCACGAGCACAGGGGCTGCGAGGGCGGAGCACGCGATGATCCACCGCTGGTCGGGACCGGTGAACCACCGCACGACGTGCGGCACCATGAGCCCGACGAAGGCGATCCCGCCGGTCAGAGCAGTGCCGCCGCCGGCGAGAAGCGTCACGGCGATCACGCCGAGCACGCGTGTCCGCATGATGTGGGTCCCCAAGGCGGCTGCGAGGTCGTCGCCGAGTGCGACGGAGTTGAGGGGACCGGACAGGATCAGCGCCAGCAGCAGGCCCACGCCGAGGAACGGCAGCACCGACCAGGTCTCGTCGAGCTTGGTCATCGCGATCGAGCCGAGCCCCCAGTACCGCAACCGCTCGAACGTGATCGGGTCGATGAGGGTGAGGAACGAGGAGACGCCGCCGAGAACGGCTGCCATGGCGACTCCCGCCAGCACGAGTGTGGCCGGCGAGGCCGTTCCTCGGCCACCGGCGGAGCCGATCAGGTAGACGAGGACCGTGGCCAGCGCGGCGCCGGCGAAGGCGAACCAGATGTAGCGGTCGATGTTCATCCCGCCGTAGATGCCCACGCCGATGGTGACCGCGAAGCCGGCACCGGCGTTCACCCCGAGGAGGCCGGGATCGGCGAGCGGATTGCGCGTGAGCGCCTGGATCAGGGCGCCCGCGACCCCGAAGGCGGCTCCCACCACGATCCCCACGATCGTGCGGGGGATCCTCATGCTCCAGACGATCGCCGAGGCCTCCGACCCGGTGCGTCGGTGCAGGCCCTCCCACACCTCGCCGGGTGTGAGCGGATTCGTGCCGAAGGCGAGGCTGAGCACCACCGCCAGCACCAGACCAGCGGCGATCACCGTGAGGCCGAGGGCGCGCCGGCCGTACAGCGACACCCGCGTATCGGTCTCAGCGAACGTCATCGGGGCCACCAGTCCTCGTGGCGCGCGTACGCCGACCCCGGGGGAGGGCGGTCCGCTCCACGGGGTCGGCCTGCGCTGGTCAGCGTGCGAGGGTCTCGGAGATCAGCGGGGCGAGCAGCTCGGCGAACTGCGGGCTGCCGATCGGGTCGTCGTACGCGACGCTCGGGTGCGGCATCGGTCCCAGCTCCGCGCCGTCCTCGTCGTACAGCACGGTGCGCTCCGGGCTGCGCAGGATCAGTACCCGGTCCTGCTGTGCGGCCTCGATGCTCTGGAACACCGGCGAGGTCACCCACTCGGTGAACTCGCGGCCCTCGTCCTCCGGCACGGTGTAGTCGACCACCACGACGACGTCGGCATCGATCTGCCCCACGAGCTCGGCGCTGATCGCGTCGGTGTCGTTGAAGCCCGCCCCCGCCGGGTTGTCCGCGAAGCCCTGTCGGCGGAAGAACTCCTCCACGATCGAGCCCGGAGGGTTCCCGTAGAAGGCGCCGTACTCGCCGCCGTGGAAGCCGATGTAGGCGATGGTCTGGTCGGCGAACTCCGGGTGCTCCTGGCGGAAGCCCTCGAAGAACTCGTCGTAGGAGTCGATGACCTCCTGAGCGCGGCTGGTCAGATCGAGCGCCTCGCCGATCAGCAGCAGGTTGGCGCGCCAGCCTGCGAAGTCCGCCTCGCCCGCGGGTTGCGCCAGCACGGGTGCGACAGCACCGACCTGGTCGAGGTTCGACACCGGTTCGCTGCCCAGCGACCCTGCCACGATGAGGTCCGGGGTCGCGGCAGCGATCGGCTCGGGCTCGAGCGCCAGGTCGGTGGCCTCCCAGGTGTACTCGATCGGCTGGGCAAGCTCGTCCTCGGCCCACGGGACCGCCTGGAGCGCCCACTCCGCCGAGTCGACGGCGACCGGGGTGACGCCCAAGGCCAGCAGCCACGGGAGGTCTCCGCGCCAGCTCGCGGCGACGATCCGTTCGGGCCGCTCCTCGATCGTGACCTCGCCCCACGCCGTCTCCAACGTGAGCGGGTAGGTGACCTCACCCTCGGCCGGAGGCAGCAGCGAGCTCGCCGCCGGCTCCGTGGCGCTGGTGCCGGAGTCGGTCGGGTCCTCGGTGCCTGGGCCTGTGTCCGAACAGGCGGCCACGGTGCCCGTGGCAGCGAGGATCAACGCCAGTGCGCCGGTCAGGCGCAGGCGGCGGTGGATAGGGGTGCGCATGCGGTAGCTCTCTCACGTCGTGGACCCCGGACATCCGGGCCAATTGGTCAGATTAGGCTTACCTAAACTCAGATGCTGTTCGCCATCCGACGGACTCGTGTGCAGAACCCGACAACCGCCGCCGCCCACAGCTACCGCCTCAAGAGGAACGCCCATGCCGCTGACACGCCGGCTCCACCTCGATGCCCCTGTCGAGGTGCCGCGATTCACCGTCACCGGTCTCCGCGAGGCGAGCCAGCATCTGCTCCTGTGGCAGGCGCGGGGACGCAGCAGGTTCGTCGTCGGCTCTTCGGCGCTCACGCTCACGGCCGGCAACGCGCTCTGGATCCCTGCGCGGACGGAGCATCGGTTCTCGGTGGCCCCCGGCAGCGCGTTGCTGCCGATGTTCTTCGACGAACGCGCTGCACCGGAGGTCACCGACGTCCCGGCTCTGGTGCCGATCGACGCCGCCACCGAGACGCTCTGCCTGGCGCTGGTCGGTAGCCAGTACTCGTTGGTACAGCCCATCGCGCGCATGCAGCAGATGGTGCTGGCCCAGATCGCGGCGCACCTCGAGATCCCCGACGACATCGAGCTGCCACATACTCCGACCGCGCGGCGAGTAGCACGTCACGTGATCCTCAACCCTGCCGATCAGCGCACGCTGGCCGACTGGTCCAGGGAGCTTCACATCAGCACCCGCAGCCTGGAGCGCGCCTTCGTGACGGCGACCGGGCGCACCTGGCGGAGGTGGCGCAACGACTACCGGATGCGACATGCGGCACGGTTGCTGGCCACGACCAGCACCTCGGTGATCGAGGTGGCCGGACGCGTCGGCTTCCACACACCCAGCGCGTTCGCGCGAGCCTTCCGAGAGCACCACAACATGACACCGACACAGTTCCGGGCTCGCGCCGCGCAGGAGGCAACGCCGGCGATCAGGCTCTCCGCGTGACGCTCCCACCCCCACCCTGACTCACGCAGGAAGGGTCACCAGGTCCTCGTCTCCCAGCTCGACCTGACGCTCACGCAACCGTCGGAGCAGATCGGAAGCCACGCCGTCGTAGGCGGGGTCGCCGTAGAGATTGCGGACCTCGGCCTGATCGGCCTCGAGATCGTAGAGCTCGATCTCCGACGGCGGAGCACCGTTGGTCGTCGGGCTCGCCAGATAGCAGATCAGCTTGTAGCGGTCGGTGCGGATCCCCATGTGGGCCGGCACCTCGTGCGGGCCGGAGAGGTGCTCCCAGTAGCGGTAGTAGACGTCGGTCTGGCGATGGGCGGGCTCGCGCCCGGCGAGCGTCTCGCGCATCGAGTACCCCTGCAGGCGGTCCGGCAGCGGGGCTCCGGCGAGGTCGAGCAGGGTGGGAGCGACGTCGACGTTGGTGACGATGTCGCCGGTGCTGCTGCCGGGCGTGGTGAGCGGTGGGTAGGACACCAGGAGCGGCATCCGCAGCGACTCCTCGTACATGAGGCGCTTGTCGAACCAGCCGTGGTCGCCGAGGAAGAAGCCCTGGTCGGAGGTGTAGGCCACGAGCGTGGTCTCGGTGAGGCCGTGCTGCTCGAGCCAGTCCAGGACCCGGCCTACGTTGTCGTCGACCGACGCGATGCAGCGCAGGTAGTCGGACATGTAGCGCTGGTAGCGCCAGGACCGCTCCTGCTCCTGCGTGAGCCCTTCTGGTACCGGCTGCTTGAGGTCGTCGGCGTTGAGGTCGAACATGCTCATCTTCAGCGCGGCGAGGGCGTCGGCGCGGCCGGCGTGATCGTCGGCGAGGGTCTCAGGCTCGGGGATGGTGCCGTCCTGGTACAGGTGGTTGTGCTGCGGGTTCGGGTGCCAGGAACGGTGCGGGGCCTTGTGGTTGACCATGAGCATGAACGGGCGCTCGGGGTCGCGGCGCTCCAGCCAGCCGAGCGAGAGGTCGGTGATGATGTCGGTGACGTAGCCGCGGTGCCGTTCCTCGCCGTCGGGCCCGAGCAGGGTGGGGTCGTGGTAGTCACCCTGATCCGGGAGCACCCGCCAGAAGTCGAAGCCGGCCGGGTCGTGGCCCTCGCCGTGACCGAGGTGCCACTTGCCCACGATCGCGGTCTGGTACCCGACCTGCTGCAGCTCCTTCTGCACCTGCGGGCGGGTGTTGTCGAGGTCGTCGAACAGCGTGCGGACGCCGTTGACGTGGTTGTACTCGCCGGTGAGGATCGCCGCCCGGCTCGGCGTGCAGATCGCGTTCGTGCAGAAACAGTTCTCGAAGCGGGTGCCGGCCGCGGCGATCCGGTCGATGTGCGGTGTCACGTTGACGCGGCTCCCGTACGCGCCGATCGCGTGTGCGGCGTGGTCGTCGCTCATGATGACCACGATGTTCGGGCGGGCTGGGCTGCGCTGCTCACTCATCGTCTCGATCATGCCGCGAATGCGGCCGACTGTCAGCGCGTGGACTCAGGTGAGATCGCTGCGCCCGCGAACGGGTAGAGCCGCCGGATCGCGACCAGCAACGCGTTGCTCTGGTCGCCGCGCCGCGCATAGACCTCGATCTCGAGACGGTTCGCGCTGTCGGACCATGGCTGCAGCTCGACGGCCCCCGGTGCATAAGGGAGCGCCTCCGCGTGCCTGCCCTCCATGAGAAGCCGCTCGGCCGTTGTCTCCAGCGGACGTTCTCAGTGGCTCGAGGGCAGCCACCTCCGGAGGCGCTCAGCCAGCCATGCTGGTTCCTGGAGCGGGATGCCGTGACCGCATCCGTCCACCACTTCAGCCGCGCCGCGCGCGTGCACCTGCGCCAGGGAGTCGGCCGAGGTCTTCATCATCTGCCGCTCTTCTGCGCCAACGAGCATCAGTGCGCTACCGGGAAAGGACGCCCATGCGGGCGGGATGGTGAAACTGATGTTCTCGCCCACGGACGCGATGAGTGTCGCTGTGGACAGCGATCGCGACACCCGCAGGTAGTCCGAGAACAGGTCGGCCGGGATGAACAGCTCCTTGGCCTGAGCCCGAGCAAATCGCTCGTTCTTCGCCAACGGAGCGGCGAGCCCAAGCATGGCGAGAGTCGCCGCAGGAAACCTCGTCGGCTTCGCTTGGGCGCTGATGACCGTCACGCGATCGACGAGGTCAGGACGCTCAGCGGCAAGGAGTACGGCCAGCTGTGCCCCGAGGGAGAAGCCGACGACCGACACGGAGCCACCCGCCTGACTCTCGATGACTCGGACGAGGGCATCGACAGTGTCGCGGTGTGAGCGATAGTCCTGATTGGCGCTGTGGTCGTGGCCGGGGAGATCCGGGACAAGGTAGGTCCGCTCGTGTCCCAGTCGCTCGATCAGCGGTTGCCACATCCATCCCCCGACACCGCCTCCGTGGAGGAGAAGCACGGTGCGGGACGTCCTGCCCGCGATCGTGTCGACGTGCAGCGGCGCTACGCGTCCGCCTGCCTTGTGACTCATGCTGTGCTCCCGTTGTCGAGCGTTCCATCCGCGGCCGGGATCTCGAGGAAGGAGATCAGGTCGGCAAGGGTGCTGAGTGCGCCTTCGAGTTGTGCTGCGGAGATCGGGCCGAAGCGTCGTGCTGCTGACAGGAGTCCGACCGTTGCGCTGGACAGGGTGAGCCCGAGATGCTCCGGGCTGACCGTGGGATCGAACCGGCCCCGACTCTGCAGGTCGGCGATCCAGTCGACGATCATCGTGTGGTGCCTCCGAAATCGGTCATCGGTGACACCCTCGGCGTGTGCGCCGAGCACGCCTTCATCATCGAGGAAGGCGGCGACCATCAACGGCTCCGCAAGCAGCGCTCGTACGGTCACGCGATACGCGTGGCTGAGCGCGGGATGCTCCTCCGTGAGCTGAGCGGCCACGGTCGCGCTCATCCGATCGGCCCCACGGCGCAGGAGTGCTTCACGGATATCGCGCTTGCTCGCGAACTCCAGGTAGATCGCCCCCTTGGCGATCCCTACCCGTTCCGCGACCGCAGCAACATTCATCGCGACGAACCCCTGCGACAGGACAAGGTGCTCGGCCGCGTCAAGGATGCGTTCGCGCCGGTGCGGGATCAGCGGGCGTGGCATGACTCAGCCCAGCTGCTGGTACCAGGTCGACGTTGCCGGAGCCTCCTGACCGCGTGCACTCTGCCCATGGTACCTCCTGTTGTGACCAACATACCGTCAGCGGTCATAACGGTCCCGCCCGCGGTGGCTCGCAGCGCGAGCGATCGCACTGAATGCCACGGTGGTGCCGCGTAGCCTCGACGAGAGCCGGGTTCCGGCCCCAGCGGGAGGCGTCTGAGAGGGAGGTGCGCGAGTGGTTGAGTTCGTGCGGTGTGCTGCTCTGCCACACCTTGAGGCTCGGCGGTCGTGTCAGGAGAACTCCTGCTATCGGCCGCATACGCACGATGCGTTCTCGATCGGGATCATCGAGGAGGGAACCTCCGTGTTCGCCGGGCAGCTCCACGGCAGGGTCCGGCTCGAGCCCGGTGATGTGATCGTGATTGCGGCGGGCCACGTGCACCAGTGCAATCCCGAGGACGGTGCCTGGCGGTACCAGATGATTCACATGGATCAGGAGTGGGCGGTTCGTCTCGCCGCCACGGGTCGTGCGACTGACCTGTTCTCCGGGGTGTCGGTGCTGCGCCGCCCCGATCTCCACCTCCGATCCAGCGCGTGGGCCGATCTGATCTTCGAGGGCCGCTCTGCTGCGCGTATCGCGGCCGGGTTTCAGGAACTCATGGAGGAACTCGGTGGTGCCGCACCTGAGTTCTCGGTGACGGGCGGCACCGATCGCGTGCTGCTCGACCGGCTGCGGCCGGTGTTGGATCGGCTGCGGGACGCCGGATCGAATCCGAGCCTGGATGAACTGGCTGCGCTCGCGGGTCTCACCACGTACGAGCTGGTCCGAGCGGTCAAACGCGCGACCGGGCTCGCACCCTTGGCGTGGCGGCAGAACGCCCGCATCCAGAGGGCGCGGCGCCTGCTCCGAGCCGGCCACCCGATCGCAGAGACGGCGTACGAGCTGGGGTTCGCCGACCAGAGCCACTTCCACCGCGTGTTCCGCGCGCACGTCGCCGCATCGCCGGGCGCGTACCGGGCCTGAGCGCAAGAACGTACAAGACCCGCACTCTCCCCTCTTCTGACACTTGACGAGTCCACCGTCATGCATCCTCGGGGAGAGGCATGGAGCAGTTCGTCGCCGTCGCTGTCGCGCACTTCCTCGCGCTGCTGATCCCCGGCGTCGACTTCTTCCTGATCGCCCGCACGGCGATGGCCAGCGGCTGGCGGGCCGCGACCGGCGCATGCCTGGGGATCGCGACCGCGAACGGACTCTTCATCGTCGCTGCATTCTCCGGCCTCTCCCTCATCTCGCACCCGACCGTGCTCGCCGTGATCCAACTCGCAGGAGGCGCCTTCCTGGTGTCCATCGGTATCGCGTTCATCCGGTCGAAGGCCCGCTTCGATCCCGACCAAGCGCCGCAGGCCGCACAGGCAACATGGGTGCGCAACGTCGGTCTTGGCATCGCCTCGGGATTGCTGAACCCGAAGAACGCACTCTTCTACGTCAGCCTCGCGGCCGCGCTCGCCGGTGCGGAGCCGGTGACGCTGATCGCCTACGGAGGATGGATGTTCACCATCGTGCTCGGGTGGGACGTGTTCGTGGCGATCGCGCTCGGTTCCACACGTGCGCTCACCCGCCTCGCATGCATCGCGCACCGGCTCACCACGGCCGC
This sequence comes from Pseudactinotalea sp., assembly GCF_048594945.1. Taxonomy (NCBI): domain Bacteria; kingdom Bacillati; phylum Actinomycetota; class Actinomycetes; order Micrococcales; family Cellulomonadaceae; genus Pseudactinotalea; species Pseudactinotalea sp. Next base: position 33,864 of record NZ_JBMDXJ010000528.1, read on the forward strand.
GGGAGCCTTCCTCGTCCTCTTCGGTCTTGGGATGGTCGCCACGGCATCTGTGCAGCTCCTGAGCTGATCCCGCTCCGCCTCAGGCGGCCCGCGGGTTCGGGAGCGTCCGCAACGCGACAGCCTGGCTTACCGCGAAGAGCGCGATGCCCAGCGCGACTGCGAGAACCGCGACCGCGGCGAGCAGTGTTCCCGCTGCCAGCACGCAGGCCGCGACGAGAAGCGCGGCGAGGATGTTGACGCCCATCACCATGCGTAGTGCGGTCTGGATGGCCAGTGTCCTGAGCATCCACAGCACGAGGCCGGCCCACAGCACGACCACGATGCCTGCGGCGGTCATCAGTGGTTGAGGAAGGGCGACAACATCGGCAATGGGTGCGGCGCCGAGCGCGACCGCTGCGCCCAGGAGCGTGCAGTAGATCGCATCGAGCCGGAGACTCCACACACCAAGTTCGTGGCCGGTGATCGACGTCAAGCTCACCATCTCCCGGAGCAGAACCCTGTGAGTCGTGAAGACTACCGGGTGCGTGCGACGCCACCAGGGCTGAGCGGGAAGGTCCGTGCAGGTGCACGCGTCACGTCGTGACCCGGATGCCCGCACCAGCGTCGTCGACTGACACGCCACCTAGCACAGCCCGCCCGTCGGCGTCGGTGCTCATCCACAGGCAGCCCGGTCACGTCGGGTTATCCACAGATCCGGAGACCACCAGTGGCGGGGCACGTCAGCGCGTGGCAGTTTGATGCTCCGACCACCAACCAGTGACGCGCTACGGGGACCATGCAGATGAGCGGGTGGAGCTTGAACCCTGGTCAGATCGTGGTGAATCTGACCGAGGTGGTGCAGATCGAGATGGTCGGCAGCGCCGGCACCAGGGACCTCGGCTACGTCCAGCGCTACGTGGAGCCACCGGCATGAGCGGCGGCAGCAGTGCACCGCCGGTGTGTGAGGTTGAACCGATCGGTGGGGACGGCCTCGTCAACCCGGAACTGTTCGTGATCGAGTCGCATGCGCTTCCGACGGCCGCCTCCCAGATCGAAGCCGCTGGCGACTACCTGTGCCGCATGGGCGACGACCTCCACGGCACCATGGACGACATCAGCACCGCGTGGTGGCGGTTGGCCGGCTGCTACGAGGCACCGGAAGCGACCAGCGTGTACACGCTGCTGAACCCGGCGTGTGAGTCCGCCGGGCAGGCGCGGGCGGCATTGTCGACCGCGGCCATCTTCTTGCGCGATTACGCCACGGCGGTCGCCAGTGAGCGGGAGCCGCTGCGGGACCTGACCGCGCGGGCGAACCAGTTCCGGCGTGACGTCGTCGACGGTGTCACCATTCCGAAGTCCGAGTCCGCGTCAGCGACGTTCTGGGACACGGTGACCGGCATCGCCGGTGCCGATGACCTGGTGACCGTGCCCTGGTACGAGGACGGTCCCACCAGGAACCGCAACCAGGCACTGCTGGAAGAGCACGCGGCGATCGCGCACCGCATCAACACTGCCGCCGTGACCTGCGCGAACGGCATTAACGGCATCGTCGGGCACCTCCCCGCAGGCGTCGATGCGCCCGAGGTCATCCCGGAGTGGGCGCTCGCCTCCAACGAGGTACCCATGCCATGGGGTTACCCCGCCGAAGAGGACCGCAACTGGCTGGAAGCGCTCGGGCACGTGGGGTGGCGGTTCGGCAACGAGTTCGGCACCGCGGTCGCCGGGCTCACCGGGTACGACACCCTCATGAACGAACGCACCGGGGCGACCGCGGCACAGAACTGGGCTGGGCTGGGTGACGGGCTCGGGTCGCTGCTGGTCTCAGCCGCGGCTGCTCCCCTGGTCATCGGCAGTGCGCAGGTGCCCGAGGGCGAGCGCGCCGCCTGGATGCAGTGGTTCGTCGACCGTGGTGACGTGACCGCCGCCGCAGTCGGTGGGGCGGTCTCGATCGACTACCAGGCGGGCGGGAGCGCGATGTTCGCCCAGTGGAGCGATGACCCGGTGGAGGCCGGCGGGTACGCGGCCGTGAACGTGGCGTCGCTGTTCGCCGGGTTCGGGTTCCTGTCGGCGAGCAGGGCCGCAATGATTGCAGCGCGGACCGGGGCGATGAGCACCCGCGTCGCCCGCATCGTCGCCCTCGCCGGACAGGTCGGCGAGTTCGTCATCCCCACCAGCGAGATCCTTGCCGCCGGTGGGCTCCGCATCGTCACCGGCCTCCGCCACGCCGTGCGCCTCAGCGAGTTCGACGGCATCACCATCCACCCCGCCCAGTTCACCGACGAGGTCGCACGCCTCACCACCAACGACAGCATCAGCGTCACCGTCGAGGACGCCCCGCCTCAGGCGCCGCTGTCCGATGACCTGTTCGGCACCGGGGGTACCGACGCCCCGCCGCCGGTCGCCGACGATGCCACCCGAACGGCGGATTACCACCCACAGACCGACGCCGAAGCACACACCGCTCACCCGCAGCCCACCGACACCGAGGTCCCGCCCACACCCGACCGAGACGTCGCCGAGCAGTACCGCAATGACGTCCTCGTTGACCAGGCCGAAGCGATCGCGGCCCGGCAGGGGGCAATGGACACCCTCCACGAGCTTGGATTCGACGTCGGCCCTTCCGACCTGACCGTCGGCAACATCCGCCTCACCACGAGGCGTCTCCAAGCAGAGCTGGGCGACTCAGATCTCGTCGGTACCGCCTACGACGAGGCCGTGGACGCCATCAACGACCTTCAGGCGGCTGCCTGGGATGAGCGTCACGCACGCACCGCCCGCTACGAAGCAACTGAAACCCTCGGGGACGTCGGTCTGGGCGACCGGTTCGACAGCGCCGGCGCGCGGGTCCTCATCGAACCCGGCGGTCAGGGACCGGGCCGGTTCGACGGTGTCGGCTACCTTCCCGAAGAACGAGTCCTGCTCGTCGGAGAGGCCAAGGGCGGCCGTTCCACACTCAGCAGCAGCGGCCGCCTGCTTGCCGACGGGTCCAGAGCTGCCCAGGGGTCGACGATGTACTTCAACGACGTGTGGGCGAACGACCCGCAGATTGCCCAGATGCTCGCCGAGAACCCCGAGATCGCTCAAGGCCTGGCGGACGGGTCCATCAGCGTCCGATACGAACTGGTGCACACCGCCGCAGACGGCACCGTGAAGGTCTCCACGTTGCAGCTCGACCCCTCACGTCTGAGCCTCGACCTAGGATTGGACACACGATGACGGCCACCGCACAAGCCAGCAGCGACGACGTCGCCCGCTACGCCGCAGCGTTTGCCGGTGCAACGTGGCCGCTGACCCGATCCCGGTTGCGCCGCATCGCCGAGGAACTGGGTTGGACGCTGCGATCGGACCGACCCAAGGGCATGATGTTTCGATCCGGCCTGCCGTTGGGATTCGACCGGGTGTCCTGCCTGGTCGCCGATGACGACGTCGACCAGGTCACCATCGACCTGACCGATGAGGCCACCGCGGCCACCAGCGCGCGTATTGCACGGGAGTTGACCGCCGCGGTCGAGACCGAGCTCGGTGCTCCCACGGGTGTGCGGAACGCTCCCAGGTCCAGCCACTGGGACCTGCCGGGTGATGGGCGGATCGCCATCCAGAACCTCGGACCGGTTGTCGTCTTGGACATCCTGAGCCCCCGGTACTCCGGCATCGAGCGAGCCGAAGAGCGCTACGGCCTCGACACCGACGAGGTGCCCGACGACGTCTAGGTGTTCTCACCGGGGGTGATTGCCGTGATGCTGCGTGGCCCATTCCTCGAGCAGGGTAACCGTCCCGGTTCGGGGCTGCCGCGTCGGGAGACGTGAGGCAGACCAGACGACTGCGATCAGCGGGTCCCGGCGAGCGCCTCACCGAGCGGTGTGCGGGCGTGCAGGACCCGGACACCGCTGCGCCGGCTGTCGACGAGGCCGGCCTCGCGCAGGACCGAGAGATGGTGCGACGCCGTGGAGGGGGCCAGATCGGTCAGCTCGGCGCACTCCGAGGTGGACAGCGGCTGCTGCAGCTCCAGCACCAGCCGGGCACGTGCTTGCCCCAGGAGCGCCGTCAGCGCGTCGAGGGCGTCGGCGCCGCTCCGGTACCAGGTCTCCGAGACCCCGTGGGCAGGGTAGAAGATCGTCGGCTGCGCCGGGCGCTCGGTCAGCACCGAGCAACCGCGGATCGGCATCATCACCGACGGCACGAGCACCAGCCCGGTGCCGCCGCAGTCGACGATCTCCTCGTGGCGCGTCATCTCCACCCGCACGATCTCATCGGCCCAGGTGACCGTCGAGTGCAGGGTGCTCGCCATCTCGGCGAGGCCGGCGTCGCTGCTACGGCGG
>NZ_JBMDXJ010000529.1:0-15456 GCF_048594945.1 Pseudactinotalea sp.
TCCGAGGGCGTCAACCGCGTCAAGGACGCGACCGGCCTCGGCGTCATGCTGATCACGCACTACACGCGGATCCTGCGCTACATCAAGCCGGACTTCGTGCACGTGTTCGTGGACGGCAAGGTCGCTGAGCAGGGTGGCCCCGAGCTCGCTGAGCAGCTCGAGTCCGAGGGCTACGACCGGTTCCTCGTCAAGGCCTGACATGCTCTCCGCGACCGAGCTGGCGGCGGTCCGGGCGGACTTCCCGCTGCTCGAGCGCACGGTCCGCGACGGCCAGCCGCTCGTCTACCTCGACAGCGGTGCGACCTCGCAGAAGCCGCAGTGCGTCCTGGACGCCGAGCAGGACTTCTACGAGCGTCGCAACGCCGCCGTGCACCGCGGCGCGCACCAGCTCGCCGAGGAGGCCACTGAGGCGTACGAGCAGGCGCGTGCCGCCGTCGCGGGCTTCGTGGGTGTCGACGACGGCGAGATCATCTGGACGAAGAACGCCACCGAGGGTCTCAACCTCGTGGCGTACGCGATCTCGAACGCGACCCTGGGGCGCGGGGGAGCGGCCGCCGAGCGGTTGCGGCTGCGCGAGGGCGACGAGATCGTGGTCACCGAGGCCGAGCACCACGCGAACCTCGTGCCGTGGCAGGAGCTGTGTGCCCGCACGGGCGCGACGTTGCGGTGGCTGGGCCTGACCGATGATGGCCGGATAGACCTCGACACGCTGTCGGTGATCACAGAGCGCACCCGGGTGGTCGCGTTCACGCATATCTCGAACGTGACCGGTGCGGTTAGCCCGGTCGAGCCGATCGTGGCCGCCGCCCGGCGCGTCGGCGCGCTGGTGGTCCTGGATGCGTGCCAGTCGGTGCCGCATCTCCCGGTCGACCTGCGTGCGCTCGGCGTGGACTTCGCGGCGTTCTCGGGCCACAAGATGCTCGGACCGACGGGCGTGGGTGCGCTGTACGGGCGGCGTGAGCTGCTCGAGGCGATGCCCCCGGTGCTGACCGGTGGGTCGATGGTCGAGGTGGTGACGATGGCCGAGACCACGTACATGCCGCCGCCGCAGCGGTTCGAAGCCGGCACGCAGATGGTCGCGCAGACCGTGGGCATGCATGCCGCGGTCGGCTACCTCGCCGAGCTCGGCATGGAGGGTGTCGCCACCCACGAGACGGAGCTCGCGCAGCGCCTTCTCGCCGGGATCGCGGAGCTCCCGGACGTGCGGGTGCTCGGCCCTTCGGATACCGCAAACCGCATCGCGACCGTGGCGTTCGCCGTGGACGACGTCCACCCGCACGACGTGGGCCAGTACCTCGACGACGCCGGGATCGCCGTGCGGGTCGGCCACCACTGCGCGCAGCCGCTGCACCGCCGCCTGGGCGTCGTGAGCTCGGCGCGCGCGTCCGCCTCGGTGTACACCACGACCGAGGATGTCGACGCGTTTCTCGAGGTGCTCGCGCGGGTCCGCCCGTTCTTCGTGGAGGGCCGTGCATGAGCCCGGGCAGCGGCGCGATGGAGCAGCTCTACCAGCAGCTGATCCTCGACCACGCGCGCGAGCGACACGGCTACGGGCTGCGCGGCGACGTCGCGGCGCCCACTGCCGGGGAGTCGTTCCAGGTCAACCCGACCTGCGGCGACGAGGTGCGGCTGCGGGTGCAGGTGTCCCCGGACGGCACCGCCGTGGCCGATGTCTCGTGGGAGGGGGTCGGCTGCTCGATCTCACAGGCGTCCACGTCGGTGCTGACCGACATGGTCGCCGGCACGCCGCTGGCGGAGGTGACCGAGTTCGCCGACCTGTTCTCCGAGCTCATGCACAGCCGCGGCGCCGGCCTGGGCCCACAGGCCGAGGAACGGCTGGGAGACGCCGCCGCATTCGCCGGCGTCTCGAAGTACCCCGCGCGAGTGAAGTGCGCCATGCTGGGATGGATGGCGCTGCGCGATGCGTTGATCAAGGTGAGCAAGGGAGAATGAGGCCATGAGCGAGAGCACCGAGACCCCCGCCCAGACCGCAGGCGCACCCTCAGCGGTGGCCGACGTCGCCGACATCGAGGAAGCGCTGCGCGACGTCATCGACCCCGAGCTGGGTATCAACGTCGTGGACCTCGGACTGGTCTACGGCGTGCACCTCGAGCCCGACGGTGAGGCAGTCATCGACATGACCCTCACCTCGGCCGCGTGCCCGCTCACCGACGTCATCGAGGACCAGGCCGCTAGCGCCCTCGACGGCATCACCAACGGTCAGCGCATCAACTGGGTGTGGATGCCGCCCTGGGGCCCCGACAAGATCACCGAGGACGGCCGCCAGCAGCTGCGCGCGCTGGGGTTCAACGTCTGAGCTGCCGGACGAGCGGGACTCAGTCGGTCGTCTTCTGGTCCTCGTCGCTGCGCTGACGCAGCACGCGCACGTCGACGGCGGTGCGCACACTGGAGAGCACCTGCTCGAGCGCGAGCCGCATCACCAGGATGAAGAACGCTGCCGGGATCCAGCCGAACAGGATCGCGAGGATGCCGGGCACCGCAGATCCCGGAGAGCTGCCAAACATGGTCTCGCGGGGTGCGCCGAGCTGGAACCCGGCGATGATGATGCCCAGGTACCAGAGCGCCGCGAGCACCATGCCGACGATGTAGACGATCTTCACCAGACCAGGCGTGGCATAGCTGCCGAAGCTGAAGTCGAACGCCGCCTTGATCGGGTTGGCGTCCCTGGGCTGCTGCGGACCACCGCCCCAAGGACCGGGCTGTCCGGGTTGTCCGGGCTGCTGGCCGTAGCCGCCCTGCGGGTAGCCGGTGGACTGCTGCTGGCCCTGCGGACCCCACGGCTGCTGCTGAGGTGCCTGGCTCTGCTGGCCGAAGCCCTGCTGCCCCGGAGCCTGGCCGGGCTGCTGCGCGAACGGGTTGGCCGGCGGCTGCGAGCCGTAGCCGGCCGGTGCCTGCTGCGCCGACTGCGGCTGCTGAGGCTGCGAGGCACCACCGAACCCGGGCGGCGCGAACGGCGACTGGCCCTGCTGCGGCGCCGGAGGGGTCTGCGGTGGTCCCTGCGGCGGCTGACCCTGCTGGGGCGGTTGACCAGCCGGAGACGCGGACCTGTTCGTGGCCTCGACATCCTCCCCGGACGGGGACTGGCGCATGCGGGTCTGAAACTCGTCGGGCTCCGGCGGCACGTTGGTGGTCATGCGTCGATGCTACAGATCGGCACCAGAGGCGAACGTGTCACACGCGCTGGGACCGTTCTCGTAGCCGGTGAGGAACCACTGCTGGCGTGACTCCGAGCTGCCGTGCGTCCACTGCTCAGGGTTGACGCTGCCACCCTGCGAGGACTGGATGTGGTCGTCGCCCACGGTCGCGGCGGCGTCCATCGCACTGGCGAGCTGGTCCTGCGTGAACGGCTCCAGCAGCGTGGTCCCGTCGGCATCCTCGGTGGACTGCGCGTTCTGCGCCCAGGCGCCGGCGAAGCAGTCCGCCTGCAGCTCGAGGCGCACGCCGTCGGACGTCGGTCCGGTGTCGGTCCGGTTGATGCCGTCCATCGTGCCGGAGAGGTTCTGGATGTGGTGACCCCACTCGTGGGCGACCACATACATCTCGGCGAGCGGGCCGCCCTCGGCCCCCAGCTGACCGGTGAGAACCTCGAAGAAGCTGGTGTCCACATAGATGCTCTGGTCGGGCGGGCAGTAGAACGGACCCATGGCGCTCGACGCAGTCCCGCAACCCGTCTGCCAGGTGCCGCTCGCGAGGTACATCTCGGGGGAGACATAGCCGGCGCCGAGCTGCGGCAACGCCGTGTACCAGTAGTCGTCCAAGGACTCGTACGTCAGCGACATGCGGCAGTCGATGTCGGTGTTCGCTTGCTCGCCCGTGCAGGAGCCGACTGTGTCGCCGTCGTCGCCCTGCACACCCGGATCGGTCGCAGGGGCCAGGCCCGTGAGATCGACGCCGAGGAGCTGGCTCAGCAGGAACAGGACCAGAAGGGTGCCGCCTCCGACGGCGACCCCCGTACCCGCGCCGCCGCCACGCCGGACCCGGGACCGCTCGACGCGTGCGTCCTTGTTGAACGTCATGGATCGCAGGGTAGACCCGCGCCGAGCCGAATAACCGGTCGTTCGCTCGCATGACGGTCGCCTAGACTCGTGCCACGTGATCACGGCCAGGGACATCGAGCTGCGCATCGGCGCGCGCCAGCTGCTCCAGGCGAGCACGTTCCGGATCGACTCCGGTATGCGGATCGGCCTCGTGGGTCGCAACGGCGCCGGCAAGACCACGCTCACCAAGGTGCTCGCCGGCGAGGGCCAGGCGAGCGGCGGCACCATCAGCCGCACCGGTTCGGTCGGCTACCTCCCCCAGGACCCCCGCACGGGCGACCTCGACGTGCTGGCACGCGATCGGGTGCTCTCGGCACGCGAGCTCGACGCTGTGATGCGCCGGATCCGGATCGCCGAGCAGGAGATGGCCAGCGAGGACGAGGCCGTGCGCGCCAAGGCGATGGAGCGCTACACCCGGCTCGATGCCGAGTTCACCGCGCAGGGTGGATGGGCCGCGGAGAGCGAGGCTGCCAGGATCACCTCGAACCTCGGCCTCCCGACCCGGGTGCTCGACCAGCCTCTGCGCACCCTGTCCGGCGGTCAGCGCCGCCGAGTGCAGCTCGCGCGCATCCTGTTCAGCGATGCCGAGACCCTGCTGCTCGACGAGCCCACCAACCACCTGGATGCCGACTCGATCGTGTGGCTACGGGACTACCTCAGCAGCTACCACGGCGGCTTCATCGTGATCAGCCACGACACCGACCTGCTCCGGGCGACCGTCAACGCGGTGTTCCACCTCGACGCCAACCGGTCCGAGCTCGATATCTACAACCTCGGCTGGGACGCCTACCTGAGCCAGCGTGAGACCGACGAGCGGCGCCGCAAGCGCGAGCGGGCGAACGCCGAGAAGAAGGCCTCCGCGCTGATGGCGCAGGCCGACAAGATGCGCGCCAAGGCCACCAAGGCGGTCGCCGCTCAGAACATGATTCGGCGCGCCGAGCGCATGCTGTCGGGACTGGAGGGGGAGCGCGCAGTCGACCGCGTGGCCAAGCTGCGGTTCCCGGACCCGGCACCATGCGGACGCACCCCGCTGCAGGCGCGCGGGCTCAGCAAGACCTACGGCTCGCAGGAGGTGTTCACCGACGTCGACCTCGCGATCGACCGCGGCAGCAAGGTCGTGGTGCTCGGACTCAACGGCGCCGGCAAGACCACGCTGCTGCGCATCCTGGGCGGGGTCGAGAAGTCCGACACCGGGGAGATCCTGCCCGGCCACGGTCTCAAGGTCGGCTACTACGCCCAGGAGCACGAGACGCTCGACATGGACCGCACGGTGGTGGAGAACCTCCGCTCCTCGGCGCCGGACCTCACCGACACGCAGGTGCGCGGCGTGCTCGGGTCGTTCCTGTTCTCCGGGGACGATGCCGACAAACCTGCCCGCGTGCTCTCCGGCGGCGAGAAGACCAGGTTGGCCCTCGCCGTCCTCGTGGTCTCCGCGGCGAACGTGTTGCTCCTCGACGAGCCGACCAACAACCTCGACCCGGCCAGCCGGGAAGAGATCCTGGCGGCACTACGCGGCTTCAGCGGCGCCGTCGTGCTCGTGACCCACGACGAGGGAGCGGTCGAGGCGCTCCAGCCCGAACGGGTGCTGCTGCTCCCGGACGGCGACGAAGACCTCTGGAACCCCTCCTACGCCGAGCTGGTGTCCCTGGCCTGAGCAGCCTCGATCTCGGCGTCCTCGATGTCGGCGTCGGAGAGCTTGCGCGGCCGGGGCGCCGGGGCCTCGATGCCTGCGTCGCGGTCCATCGCGGTGCGCTCCCGGCGTGCCAGCACGCCGTACCCGACGAACGCGAGCAAGCCGAACGTCCACCACTGCATCGCGTAGGAGAGGTTCGACCGATAGTTCGGTGAGGGCACCGGGATCGGGCCGGGTGGGTTGGCCGTCGTCGGGCTCTCCGTGGCGACCCAGGCGTAGGAGTCGGTGACGAGGGTGCCCGCGGCCTCCGCACCCGGCGAGGCGGCGTCGAGCACCTGCTCCGGGTTGATGACGAACACGCGCCCGGCCACCTGGTCCCGGCTGCTGGGATCCTCGGCGGGGCGCAGGCGTAGCGTCAGCTCGATCTCACCGGTGGGCAGCTCCAGCCGGTCGCTCGGATCGGTGAAGGCATCGGTCGGGTACCAGCCCCGGTCGACGACGAGCAACCACGACTCACCCGCCGGTCCCTCGACGGCCAGCACGGCGAGCGCGTGATCAGCGGCCTGGTTCTCGATCCCGCGCTGGGGCAGCACCACCGGGTTGCCCACGTAGCGGCCGGTCACCGTGACCGCGCGCCACTCGAGGTCGTCCCCCACCGTGGTGGTGGGGGAGGTGAGCAGATCCGTCAGCGGTACCGGCGGCTGTGTGCTGTTGGCCTCCACGCGCGCGATCGCCTCGGCGCGGTACTCGTGTCGGCTGAACTGCCAGAACCCCAAGGTCACGCACGCGGCCGCGATCACCACCGTGAGCGCGGCGATACCGATCCACCGGCGCGTGCGGAGGAAGGAGAAGTCGCGGCTCATCCGCGCGGCAGCTCGGACGTGGGGATCGTCTCGCGCAGGAACGAGCGGGCGGACAGGAAGTGCTCGAGGTGCTGTCGGTGCGCGTCGCACGCCAGCCAGGTCTTGCGGCGTTCCTCGGTGTGCAGGCGTGGGTTGTTCCACCGCAACGCCCACGCGGCTTGCTGGCGGCAGCCCTTGGAGCTGCAGACGAGGTCGGTCATCGTGGATCGGCCTCCGTAGGGGTGGGCTCGGACGGGAGCGCGCGGTCGTCGATGTAGCTGGTCGGAACGGATCGGCGCTCGGCGCCGGAGTTCGCGAAGATGACGGCGATCAGCGGCAGCACCACCGCGGCCGCGACACAGGCCCAGCGCACCCAGCCGTCAGTGAGGAACGCCGCCACGAAGGCAGCGACCCGGATCCCCATCATGATGAGGTAGTTGCGGCTGCGATCGTGCAGTTGGGCAGTGTGACTGCGCCCCGCCGAGGTGATCGCATGGACTTCCGACACCTGGACCACGATACGCCTGCTGCGAAGCCCGCCTATCCTGGCCAGCGGGCCAGATCCCGTCCCCCCTCGAATCCCCGGAAGGACCACACGTGACCGAGACCGCTGCACCAGGAACGACGCACGAGCCGAGAGTCGTGGTCGTCACCGGAGCCAATCGCGGGATCGGTCGCTCGATCGCGGAGCGATTCGTGGCGGCTGGGGAGAAGGTCGCGACGATCTATCGCAGCGGCGACCTGCCCGCAGGGGTCCTCGGCGCCGTGGCCGACATGCGCGACAGCGCAGCCGTGGACGCCGCGTTCGCCGAGATCGAGGCCGAGCTCGGGCCGGTGCAGGTGCTCGTCGCCAACGCCGGCATCACGAAGGACACGCTGCTGATGCGGATGTCCGACGAGGACTTCGCCGAGGTCCTCGACGTCAACCTCACAGGCACGTTCCGCTGCGTGCGCCGGGTGACCAAGGGCATGGTCCGCGCACGCTACGGTCGGATCGTGCTCATATCCTCGGTCGTGGGCCTGTACGGCTCGCCCGGTCAGGTGAACTACGCGGCCTCCAAGTCCGCGCTCGTGGGCATGGCACGGTCGGTCACCCGCGAGCTCGGCTCGCGCGGCATCACGTGCAACGTGGTCGCTCCGGGCTACATCGACACTGCGATGACCGCGGCGCTGCCGGAGGCCACGCAGGACAAGTACAAGGCCGCCATCCCGGCCGGCCGCTTCGCCCAGCCCGAGGAGGTGGCCGCCGCCGTGGAGTTCGTGGCGTCCGAATCTGCCTCGTACATCAGCGGGGCCGTCATCCCGGTCGACGGCGGCCTCGGCATGGGCCACTGAGACATACGACAACGACAAGAAGGAGACCCGAGTGGGCCTGCTCGAAGGCAAGCGCATCCTCGTCACCGGCGTGCTGGTGGAGAGTTCGTTCGCGTTCCACGTCGCCAAGCTCGCGCAGCAGGAGGGCGCCACGGTGGTGCTCACCAGCTTCGGCAAGGCGCACCGGCTCACACAGGTGATCGCGCGGCGACTGCCGGTGGAAGCGCCGGTGGTGCACCTGGACGTCAACGACGCCGACGACCTCGCCGCGCTCGCCGAGCGCGTCTCCGAGCACGTGGACGGGCTCGACGGCGTGGTCCACTCGATCGGGTTCGCGCCCCAGAGCGTGATGGGTGGCAACTTCCTCGCCGGCGAATGGGACGATGTCGCGGTTGCGCTGCAGACCTCGGCGTACTCGCTCAAGGCGCTCGCAGTGGCGGCGAAGCCGCTGATGAGCACCGGCTCGTCCGTGGTGGGTCTGACGTTCGATGCCCGCTACGCCTGGCCGGTGTACGACTGGATGGGCGTGGCCAAGGCCGCGTTCGAGGCCACCAGCCGCTACCTGGCCCGCGATCTCGGCCCCGACGGCATCCGGTGCAACCTTGTCTCCGCCGGCCCGGTCCGCAGCACCGCGGCCAAGTCGATCCCTGGCTTCGAGACCATGGAGAGCGTCTGGTCCGAGCGGGCGCCGCTCGGCTGGGACGTGAACGACCCGGAGCCGAGCGCACGCGCCGTGGTCGCGCTGCTCAGCGTCTGGTTCCCGGCGACCACGGGCGAGGTCGTGCACGTCGACGGCGGCGTGCACGCGATGGGGCCGTAGCCCGTGGCTGCGCGGCGCCTCACCCAGCTGCGGCACGCGAAGTCCGACCAGGACGGTTCACCCGACCACGGTCGGGTCCTCGCTGCACGGGGTCGGCGCCAGGCGGACGTGGTCGCCGAGCAGCTCGTCGCGAGCGGGCGGCTGCCGCAGGTTGTGCTGTGCTCCAGCGCGCGGCGAACCCGTCAGACGTGGGAACTGGTGGCACAGGCGCTCGGCGGCAGCGACGCCGACGTGCGCTACCTCGACTCGCTCTACCTCGCCGACGTGCAGGACGTGTTGACGGCCGTGCGCGGGACGCCCGAGCACGTGGTGGACGTGCTCGTCGTGGGGCACGAGCCGACGACGTCGGAGGTTGCCTCCCTGCTCGCCGGCCCTGACTCCGACAGGGCTGCGCTGGCACTCGCCCGCGTCGGTGTCCCGACGGCGTCCCTGTCACTCCTGGAGACCGACGTCGCCTGGGCGGACCTCGCTCCCGGCACCGCCACCCTCACCGCCGTCGTCGTCCCGTCTCCGCATTGAACGTGGTTTCAATCGACTTGAGAGCCCTCTCAAGTCGATTGAACCCACGTTCAATGTGGCTGGGGGAGGCGCGGCTAGAGGTGCGCCAGCACCTCGTCGAGGCGGGGGCCGGGGAGTGCGAGGTCGGCCGCCTGGGCGACCACCGGCTTGGCCGCGAACGCGACCCCAAGACCGGCCGCAGCGATCATGTCGAGATCGTTCGCGCCGTCACCGATCGCGATGGTGTCCTGCATCGCGATCCCGACGGCGGAGGCCAGGTCGGCGAGGAATCTCGCCTTGGTGGCTCGATCGACGACCGGGCCGTCGACGCGGCCGGTGAGTGCGCCGTCGGCGGATTCGAGGCGGTTCGCCTGGACCCGGACGATCGGGAGATCGGCGACCAGCGGATCGATGATCTCGTGGAATCCTCCCGAGACGAGCCCGACGGGCCAGCCGCGTGCGGCGAACGTCGTCACCAGCTCGTGGGCACCGGGTGTGAGAGCGATCTGGGCGCGCACCACGTCGAGCGTCTCGACCGGGAGCCCGGCGAGGGTGGCGACTCGTTCGTGCAGTGAGGTGGCGAAGTCGAGGTCCCCCTGCATGGCACGTTCGGTGATCGCGGCGACCTGCTCCTGGCTCCCGGCATACGCCGCAAGGAGGTCGATCTGCTCGGACGTGATGAAGGTGGAGTCGACGTCCATCACCAGCAGACGCCGACGTGCTGTCCCGCTCACGCCTTGCTGATCCTCGTGCCCTTGGTGACCACGGTGATGCCGGAATCGGTGACCGTGAAGCCGCGGGAGCGGTCGAGCTCGGGGTCGACGCCCACGCTCGCGCCCTCCTCGACCACCACGAGCTTGTCGAGGATGGCGCGCTTGACCTGGGCGTGCCGGTGCACCACCACGCCGTCCATCAGCACCGAGCCCTCGACGTCGGCCCAGGAGTTCACGCGCACGTCGGGGGACAGGACCGAGCCGCTGACGTCGCCGCCGGAGACGACCACGCCGGGGGAGATGATCGAGTCGGTCGCGCGGCCCACGCGGTCGCCCACGGCGTGGACGAACTTCGCCGGTGGCAGCCCGGTGTAGCCCGTGTGCACCGGCCAGTCGTCGTTGTAGAGGTTGAACACCGGCTCCACGGCGATGAGGTCCATGTTGGCCTCGTAGAAGGAGTCGAGCGTCCCGACATCGCGCCAGTAGTCGCGATCGCGGTCGGTCGAGCCGGGCACGTCGTTGTGGATGAAGTCGTACAGGCCCGCCTGGCCCTTCTCCACGAAGAACGGCACGATGTCGCCACCCATGTCGTGCTTGGACTCGACGTTCTTGGCGTCCCGCGTGACGGCGTCGAGCATGGCGTCGGCGTTCATCACGTAGTTGCCCATCGAGGCGAGCACCTCCCGCGGCGAGTCCGCGAGCCCCTGCGGGTCCTGCGGCTTCTCGAGGAACTCGGCGATGCGGGTGGGGTCGTCCGGGGCGGCCGCGATGACGCCGAACTGGTCCGCCAACGAGATCGGCTGCCGGATGCCGGCCACGGTCATCTCGGCGCCGGAGTCGATGTGCGCGGCGACCATCTGGGAGAAGTCCATCCGGTACACGTGGTCGGCGCCCACCACCACCACGATGTCGGGCCGTTCGTCATCGAGCAGGTTGAGGGACTGGTAGATCGCGTCGGCCGAGCCCAGGAACCAGTTCTTCCCGACTCGCTGCTGGGCCGGCACCGGGGCAACGTAGTTGCCGAGCATGCGGGACATCTGCCACGTCTTGGCGATGTGCCGGTCCATCGAGTGCGACTTGTACTGCGTGAGCACCACGACACGGAGGTAGCCGGCGTTCACCACGTTCGAGAGCGCGAAATCGACCAGGCGATAGATGCCACCGAACGGCACGGCTGGTTTCGCGCGAACCTCTGTCAGCGGCATCAGCCGCTTCCCTTCGCCACCTGCGAGCACGATCGCCAGAACACGTGGTGCAGCCATAGCGGTCACCCTAGGCTGCACGAAGGGCCCAGGGCCACCGAAACGGTGAACCGAACACTGAAGGAACATGAATGCGCGTCGACCTGCTGACCAGGGAGTACCCACCGCACGTCTATGGTGGCGCCGGCGTGCACGTGACGGAGCTTGCGCGCGTGCTGCGGACGCATGCGGACGTGCGTGTGCGGTGCTTCGAGGGCCCGCGTGAGGGTGCCGAGGAGGGCGTGACCGGGTACGCCGACCCGGTGGGACTGAGTGAGGCGAATGCGGCGCTCCGCACGCTCGGTGTGGACCTGGAGATGGCCGCTGACGTGGCCGGTGCGGACGTGCTGCACTCGCACACCTGGTACGCCAACATGGCGGGCCACCTGGGGGGTCTGCTCAACGACGTGCCGCACATCGTCAGCGCGCACAGCCTGGAGCCGCTGCGGCCGTGGAAGGCCGAGCAGCTGGGCGGCGGTTACGCGATCTCCTCCTGGGCCGAGAAGACCGCCTACGAGGGTGCGGCGCGCGTGATCGCGGTCAGCGCCGGGATGCGGGAGGACATCCTGCGCTCCTACCCGAGCCTCGACCCCGACGACGTGGTGGTGGTGCACAACGGCATCGACCTCAACGGCTGGAAGCGCCCGGGTGAGGAGGTGGTGGAGCAGGTCGCGCAGCAGTTCGGCCTGGACCGCAGCCGGCCCACAGTGATCTTCGTCGGGCGGATCACGCGCCAGAAGGGGTTGCCGTACCTGCTGCGCGCAGTGCAGCAGCTCCCTCCCGACGTGCAGCTCGTCATGTGCGCCGGCGCGCCCGACACCCCGGAGATCGCCACCGAGGTCTCGACGGCGTTCCTCGGGTTGCGTGAGCAGCGCACCGGGGTGATCTGGATCGAGGAGATGCTGCCGCGTGAGCAGCTGACGGCGTTGCTCGCCGCCTCGACGGCGTTCGTGTGCCCCAGCGTGTACGAGCCGTTGGGCATCGTGAACCTCGAGGCGATGGCGGTCGGGCTCCCGGTCGTGGCGTCGGCGACCGGAGGGATTCCGGAAGTCGTCGACGACGGTGTCACCGGCACCCTGGTGCCGATCGAGCAGGCGAGCGACGGCACGGGGACCCCGGTGCACCCAGACACCTACGTGGCCGATCTCGCCGCCGCACTGGTGGACATGGTCTCGGACCCCGAACGCGCCGCTCGGATGGGCGAAGCCGGCCGCCGGCGCGCCGCCGAGCACTTCTCGTGGGAGTCGATCGCCGAGCGCACGCTCGAGGTCTACCGCGGCGTCCTCGCCTGACACCCCCAGCCACCCCGCCGCTGAAGTTCCGCCGTGAGGAGTCGTAGGCTCGGCAGGAGATCCTGCGCGGTCAGGCTCAGGAGCGATTGCGGGAGGTTGGTGCTGTGCGCGGCGTTCGGCAGTCGCGGGCGATCCTCGATCTTGCCGACGGGTTCGCAGCCAACCCCGCCGAGAGTCGCATGCGCTGGGTCGCACTGAGGTACGGACTGCCGGTCCCGTTGTGCCAATACGAGCTGTGGGTCGACGGCCAGCAGTACTTCACCGACAACCTGTGGATCGTGGACGGGCCTGATGGTCCCCGCCCGGTGGTCGCGGAGTTCGATGGCGCACTGAAGTACTGCGGTGCCGAGGGTGCGGCGGCGGTCGTGCGAGAGAAGAAGCGCGAGGATGCGATCCGCCGTCGGCACCGAGCCGAGTTCGCACGGTTGACCTGGCCCACGCTGCAGCGGCCCGACGCGGCGTTCCGCGAGATGCTGGAGGCGTTTCCGCCGGGAACCGTGCCCGTGCTCCAGCCACGCCCGGAACTCGAGCCGCGCCGCCCGCGCCGTGGCGCCCGCACGAGATCGTAGATCCGTGCCGAACTCGTATGTCTCGATCTACGAGTTCGACGCGAATCTACGACCTCGACGGCGTGGGGTTGGGCGGCCTGCGTCAGGGGGTGCTGAACGTGCTCGCCGCCTGCATGGCGTGGCGCGAGGCGGAAGCGACGTGGCGCAGCGCCGCCTGGCGCTGGTCGGCGGCGAAGAGGGTGACGGCGGCGCCGTCGTCGGCCATCGCGAGCTCGGCGATCGCCTCCAGCCGTGCGGCGCGCACCAGAAGGTCGCTGCGGCGGGGGTCCAGGTCGGGCGGAAGCTGGTCGGAGATCTCGGGCGGCACGCTCGACGAGGCGAGCTCGGCGATCTCCTCGGCAGCATCGGGACGCCACCGTGCCACGTCCATCGCCTCGAGCGCATCGACGGCGATCACCAGTGCCTCGGCGAGCATGCGACGCGCCTCGCCCAGCGAGGCGGGCGCGATCGATGCCCGCGCGTGGTGCAGCCGCCAGCGCACCATCGCGCCGGGTTCCAGGGCGGACCCGAAGGCGACCACATCCGGCACGGCGACGAGCGCACCTGCGCTCGCTCCGCCGTCGACCACCACGCACTCACCGGCGTCCATGGCGGCGACGCCGACAGGGCCGGAGAGTCCGACGGGCTCGTGCGGCACAGGCAGCGCGCCGAACGTGACACTGCCGGTGCGGCGGTGCAGCGAGAGCCGATCGAGGAGGGCGGCGAGCGGGGCGTCGTCCTCGGTGCGGTGCGGCTCGTCGGTGCCGGTGATCGCCTGGACCGCGTCCGACAGCCAGGAGTCGCCCTCGTCTGCGCAGCCGACCCACAGGGCCGCCACGACACTCCGAGGCAGGGACACGCTCACCGCGTCCCAGGGTAGTGCCGAGACCGGCTAGTTTTGATACCCATGGGAGACGTTCTGGAGCTGTCCGAGGTGACCGTTCGCCGAGGCAAGACGGTGATTCTCGACAAGGTCTCCTGGTCGGTCTCCGAAGGGGAGCGGTGGGTAGTGCTCGGCGCTAATGGCGCCGGCAAGACCACGCTGATGCAGATCGCATCCGCACGCATGCACCCGACCTCAGGCACGGCCGACATCCTCGGCGAGCGCATGGGCAAGGTCGACGTGTTCGAGCTGCGGCCGCGGATCGGCCTCGCGAGCGCGGCGCTGGCCGACCGAATCCCAGGCGGCGAGGTCGTGCTCGACGTGGTGCTGACCGCCTCGTACGGCGTGACCGGGCGCTGGCGTGAAGGCTACGACCCGATGGATGTGGCGAGGGCCAAGGACTTGCTTGCGGCGTTCGGGGTCGAGAGGTTCGCCGACCGGTTCTTCGGGACGCTGTCGGAGGGGGAGCGCAAGCGGGTCCAGATCGCGCGGGCGCTTATGACCGACCCCGAGCTGCTGATCCTCGACGAGCCTGCCGCCGGGCTCGATCTGGGTGGCCGGGAGGAGCTCGTGAGCGCTCTGTCGGAGCTGGCGAACTACCCCCTGGCACCCGTGCTGGTGCTGATCACGCACCATGTCGAGGAGGTGCCGCCGGGCTTCACGGATGCCCTGCTCATGCGCGAGGGCGGCGTGGTCGCGGCCGGAGAGCTGGACCGGGTGATGACGCCCCAGAATCTGTCAGCGACGTTCGGCCTCGACCTGCTCGTCTCACGCCACGACGGCCGTTTTTCCGCCCGCGCGATGACTCGCCGGCGACTTTAGGGTTTCTTTACCTCGGTTCGACGATTAGACTGTGTGTCTGGACGCGACGACGGGAGATCCTCATGGGCTGGTTGTGGTGGTTTGGCCTGGCATTGGTGCTGGGTGTCATCGAGCTCCTGACCGTCGACCTGATGTTCCTCATGCTGGCCGGTGGCGCAGCCGCAGGCGGGCTCGCGGGCGCGCTCGGTGCGCCGTTCTGGCTCCAGATCGTGATCGCCGTGGTCGTGGCGGTACTGCTGCTGGTGCTCGTGCGCCCCATGGCGGTCGACAAGCTTCGCAAGAGCACACCGGAAGCGGTCACGAACGTGCGGGCGCACGTGGGCCGCACGGCCACCGTGATCAGCGATGTCACCGAGCGCTCCGGGCGCGTCAAGCTGGAGGGCGAGGTGTGGTCGGCCCGTACCGAGTCGCCTGGCCAGATGCTCGCGGCCGGCACCACGGTGCTCGTGATGAAGATCGACGGCGCGACCGCCGTGGTCGCCCCGCAGATCCAAGACATGCCGCACCAGCCATACGGCCAGCCCGGACCCGGGTACTGAGCCGCTACACGCACCTGAGCACGAGCGAGAGAACGAGAGAGAGCATTTCGTGGACGGAACTCAAGTCATCGGCCTTCTGGTCCTCGTCCTGGTGGCCATCTTCGCCGTCGTCGCCATCAGGCGCGCGGTGCGGATCGTGCCGCAGGCGGTGGCCTTGATCGTGGAGCGGCTGGGTCGCTACCAGACCACGCTGTATGCCGGTCTGCACTTCCTGATCCCGTTCATCGACCGGGTCCGCGCGGGCGTCGACCTG
>NZ_JBMDXJ010000053.1:0-2397 GCF_048594945.1 Pseudactinotalea sp.
CGACTTCTGCGACGTCCACGGAAGCGATCGTGGCTGCTCCCACACTCTCGCGGTCCAGCTCGCCCTCGGCGCACGGGAAGCCGCTCCCACCGCACCGTGGCAACGTGCTCTCGATGAGATCGTCCGCCCGACGGCGGAGCAGCAGCCGGTCGGTGAGCTCGCCCTGTTCATGACGATCGTGAATCCCACCCGGATGCGGGACCGGTGGAGCTACGGCCCACGCCTGGAACCGTTCCTCGGGATCCGGCCGGCGCGGCGTGGCCAGCGTGGCACGTGGATCAAGGGCAACGTGGAGTGGCACGGGTTGCACCGCGGCATGGCCGAGCCGCACGTGGTCGGGCTGCTCTCCGAGCTCGCGGGTCTGCACGATGTCGCAACGGACACGCCGTATGCGGCCACTCCGGAGTGGCTCTCGCTCGCGCGGATCCCCTCGCGGGGGCTGTGGGAGATCCTCACCGAGTTGCGGGACGCGGGCGTGGAGATGGTCTCACCCGGCAAGGCGCAGCGGCCGGTGCTGATCACGGATACCGCGGCGCGGGCGCGGGTGGCGATCGACGAGCAGCAGGGGCACCTGCGGGTTCGCGGGCAGCTGCTGGTGGAGGGTGAGATCACCGATACCGCTGCGATGTACGCGGTGGGGAGCCCGGCGGTGGCGGTCGCGCAGGTACGGGACCACGGCCGCGCCACCGAGCAGGCCGTGCTCATCCGGCTCGAGGCGCCCGTACCCGATGCGCTGTGGCAGCTGCTGCGCGCGGACGAGCCGCCGGTCGTGGATTCCGAGAGCCGTGAGCTGTTCGAGCAGACCTACCTGCCGCGGCTCCGGGAGCTGGCGCCGATCGAGTCACCGGACCACTCCTACACGGTCCCACCGGAGCGGCAGACCACGCTCGAGCTCGAGGTCCGCGCGAGCGAGGGCCAGGTTCACCAGACCTGGAGCTGGGCCGACCAGCCGTCTCGGCGCGACCGAGCCCGGGAGCGGGAGATCCTCGCCCGGGTGAGCGACGCCGTCGGCGGGCACGAAGACCTGGTGGGGATGCCGCTGTCGGGCATCGACCGACCAGCAGATCGCACGCTCACCGGCACGGCGGGTGTGCTGTTCGTGGGGGAGGTGCTGCCACGGCTGCGGGGGCTTGACGGCGTGCGGGTGAACGAGGCCGAGGGCGTGCCGAGCCACAGCCGCACGGTCAGCGGGCCGCGGGTCTCGATCGCGGCCGAGCCGGGCGCGAACGACTGGTTCGACCTGAGCGTCGAGGTGGAGGTCGATGGCGAGGCGGTGCCGTTCGGGCAGCTGTTCGTGACACTGGCCAGGGGCGAGCCGATCTTCGTGCTCCCCGACGGCCGGTACTTCTCGCTGCTCGGCGAGGAGTTCGATCAGCTCCGGGCGATCATCGAGGAAGCGCGTGCGCTGAGCGACCGGCCGGTGGAGAGCCTGCGGATCAGCCGGTACCAGGTGGACCTGTGGGCCGAGCTGCTCGAGCTCGGGATCGTGCACGCGCAGGAGCAGGAGTGGCTGAGAGCGGCGCGCGGACTGGGCGAGAGCGTCACGCTGGAGCCGGTGCCCGTGCCCTCGGGCGTGACCGCTGAGCTCCGGCACTACCAGCAGACCGGGCTGGCGTGGCTGCACTTCCTGCGGACGAACCGATTGGGCGGGATCCTCGCCGATGACATGGGGCTCGGCAAGACGCTGCAGGCGATCGCGATGATGGAGGTCGCGCGCGAGGAGGACCCGGCGATGCCACCGTTCCTCGTGGTCGCGCCCACGAGCGTGGTGGGCAACTGGGTGCGCGAGTGCGAGCGGTTCGCGCCGGGGCTGCGCGTGGTGGCGATCGATGCGACCGAGCGCAAGCGCGGGACTCCGCTGGCGGAGTCGGTCGCCGGCGCGCACGTGGTCGTCACCTCCTACACCTTGCTGCGCCTGGAGGAGGAGGCGTACGCGGGGCTGGCGTGTTCGGGCGCGATCTTCGACGAGGCGCAGATGATCAAGAACCACCGCGCCCGCGGGTACCGCAGCGCCCGGCTGGTGCAGGCGCCGTTCAAGCTCGCGATCACCGGCACGCCGCTGGAGAACAACCTCACCGAGCTGTGGGCGCTCTCGGCGCTGGTGTGCCCGGGGTTGCTCGGTGGCGAGAAGCAGTTCGCCGACCTGTACCGGGCGCCCATCGAGAAGGACCGCGACAGCGAGCGCCTCGCGCGGCTGCAGCGGCGGCTGCGCCCGTTCGTGCTGCGGAGGCGTAAGGAGGAGGTAGCCACCGAGCTGCCGCCCAAGCAGGAGCAGGTGCGCGAGCTGGAGCTGCACCCGAAGCACCGGCGCCTCTACGAGCTGCGGCTGCAGCGCGAGCGGCAGAAGGTGCTCGGGCTGCTCGACGACATGGAGTCGCACCGGTTCCAGGTGTTCCG
>NZ_JBMDXJ010000530.1:0-4163 GCF_048594945.1 Pseudactinotalea sp.
AGATCCCGGCCACCGTGCGGGCCGGTGCGCTCACCGTGGACGTCAGCGACCACCGCATCCCCGCACAGGAGGTCGAGCGCATCGCGCTCACCCTCCGCACCACCGTCCCGGTTGCGCCCACCACTGAGCCAACCACCGAACGCGGCACCGAAGGCACCGACTCGGACACCGCATCCACCGACCCGCTGCCGAGTACCGGGGTGACCATTGCGTGGTCGGCAGCGATCGCCGCCACCCTCGTTCTCATCGGCGCCGCGCTGCGCCGCCGCACCCAGGAGGCCAGCCGTGGCTGACCGTCGAGCACTGCTCGCTCCCGCAGAGTCAGGTTCGATTCGCAGTCGCGTGGCGACTGCAGATCGCACGGAAACGCTCTCCGTTGGGTCGGGGGCGGTGCGCTCGCTCCGCGCCGTCGCCGTCGGGGTGATCGCTGCCCTTGCGCTCGGCTCGATCGTGATCTCGTCCGCGGCGGGCCTCGGCGGTCTGCACACCCAGCACCTCGGCGGGGCCTCCGCCTCCGTGCAGGCACTCGAGGGCACCACACTCACGTGGTCGCCACAGTGGCGCGACGGCGGGTGGCAGGTGGGGGGCGTCACGGTGACCGCTGACCCTGCGCGCGGGTTCCTCGCCGGCGACCACGCACGCCTGACGATCGCCGGCACCGACACGTGCGAGCTCACCACCACGCTCGACGCACCCGCCGCCACGATCGCCTTCACGTCCGGCACCCTCACCGCCGCGTGCGGCCGGCTCCCGGCGCTCACGTCCGCGACGTCGGCCGCACTCGTGGTGACCGGCGCCGACGGGAGCACCCAGGTCAGCAACATCGGATCCGTGACCGGCTCGATCGCCGGCTTCTCCGGAGCGGTCACCGCCACGGGCGAGGCGCGCGCGACCACCGCGAACCGTGTGATCACGAGCGTCGTCGTCGACGTTCCCGGCATCAGCGCCCACCAGCTCACCGGCGCCACCCTCACCATCGCGACCACCGGCCACGAGCCCGTGACCACCTCGGTGAGCAACGCCGTCGGGCACGGCGACGGAGCCCGCGTGACGATCGACGTGACCGACCAGGCATGGACGACCACGACCGCTCGTCAGGTCGACCTCGCCCTCAGCACGCCGCAGCGGCTCGGAGCCTCCGCAGCCGTGGTCCTCGCGCGGACCACCACCAGCGCCGAGGCACCCGCTACCCCCGGTGGTCCGGGCGGCAACGAGCCCGGCAGTGGCGGTGACACCGGCGACAACCCCGGCACCACGACGCCCCCGGCGACCGGAGGCAACGGGCTCCAGCCCACCAAGGTCAGTCCGGGGATCGCCTACAGCTACCGCACCCCCTGGACCGGAGTGCAGACGAACAACCTCACGTTCTGCCACGAGTTCACGGTCACCAACACCACCCGCCGCACCCTGGGCGACTGGACCGTCACGTTCGACACGCGACTGGCGCCGATGTGGGGCATGGACCCCACCCAGGCCGGCACCGTGCGGCTCAGCAACATCGAGACCCGCAGCTACGGCCGCGGTAACGGCGCGTGGACGGTGGGCGGCAACAGCGACTGGGCGCGCAGCCTGCAGGCGGGCGAGTCGCGCACGGTGAGCTTCTGCGCCACGAGCGTGCCGACGCCCACACCGGACCCGTCGCTGTACAACGTCACCGTGAGCGTGGTCTCGCAGGGCGACTGGTACGTCACGTTCCGCGTGAAGGTGACCTCCACGAGCGAGTTCTACGTGCCGTGGCGCGCCGAGGTGGATCTCGCGGACCTCGTGTGCGGCGCCAGCCTCACCGGTAAGCCGCTGACATTCAGCCAGGTCACCGCCACGCCCGTTGCTGGAAGCAGCACTGCGTACGTGCTGCAGGGCACCACGGGCGACACGCAGCTAGTGTCCGCGAGCCACTCGCGCGACGTCGTCTTCGCGACCTACAGCCCCGGCCCGGGCTGGCAGTCGTGCGGTCAGTGATGGCCGACGGCGGTGGGTCGGGTTCCGAGACCGCGTTCAGCCGGGTGTTCTCCGATATCGTCACGGAGAAGGTCGTGGCGGCGCCCGCGCGGCGCCCGGAGTCGGGGGGCACTGGCGTGGACGCGCAACAGATCGCGGTCGTCATCGAGGACGACGAGGACATCCGCGGTCTCGTGAGTACGGTGCTGGAGCAGGCGGGATTCACGGTCCACGCGGCCGCGACCGGTCTTGACGGCGTGGCGCTGGTGCGGGAGCACGACCCGATCGTCACCACTCTCGACGTCAGCATGCCGGGCATCGACGGCTTCGAGACCGCGAAGCGGATCCGGGCCATCAGCTCGACCTACATCGTCATGCTCACGGCGCGCGACGACGAGATCGACACCCTGCAGGGCCTGCAGTCCGGAGCCGACGACTACCTCACCAAACCCTTCCGACCCCGCGAGCTGCGGGCACGCATCGAGGCGATGCTCCGCCGTCCGCGCGGCCTCGTCGGCAGCGGGACGGAGCCTGCGCGCGAGGCGCGTGAGGGCGATGCCGCGTTCCTCCACCACGGCCTGCGTCTCGACCCCGAGACCAGGGACGTGACCCGCGACGGTTCTGCGGTTGAGCTCACCCGCAGCGAGTTCGACATCCTCGCCGAGCTGATGCGGCGCGGGCGACGTGTGGTCAGCAAGTCCGACCTGGCGCTCGCGGTGCGGGGAGACGCGCACGCCGGCACCTACGTCTCCGAGCACGACACCCGCGCGATCGAGGTGCACGTGGCGAACCTGCGCCGCAAGCTGGGCGAGTCGGCCACGTCACCTCGGTGGATCGAGACCATCCGAGGTGTCGGGTATCGCCTGACCGCCGATTGAGAGGTCGGCGAGCTCGACCGACCCGTCGGCGGCGTCCGTCGAGCGCGCGGCGGCCTGAGCCGCTGCGGTCATCAGACCCGCGGCACTGTGCTCGCTGCTCGGGGTGCGGATCGCGACGCCGATGCCAAGCACCGGCACCACGGGGGCGTCCAATGAGTGGAGTCCGGCGAGCGTCAGCTGCGCGATCCGTCGCACGGTGCGCATGGCCTCCGGTTCCGAGGTGTCCGCGAGATACAGCAGCGCGCCGGCCTCGCCGTCCCAGCCGAGCAATGCGGCCGCAGGCGCGTGCTCGAGCACGCCGGCACGCATGTGCGCAGCAATCCGCTGCGACTCGCTGGTTCCGAAGGCCTCGGCGATCCGGTCGATGCCCTCCAGCTCGAGCCTCACCACCGCCGCCGTGCTCCGGCGGCTCGCATGACGGGAGAGCGCGGCGTCCAGCAGTTGCACGAACGAGCGTCCATCAAGCAGTCCGTCGGCGCTGAGAGCGAGCTTCGTGGCACGCTGCGCGCCCGTGGCCGCCTGGTCCTGGATGCGCAGCACCACCATGGTCGTGACGGCGACGATGGTGAGGATGATCGTGACCAGTGACGTGGTGGGTGTGCCGAACCACTCGGAGAACAGCGAGGACTCGGGCCCCAGGAGCGTGAACACGAAGGTGCGAGCGAGGTAGTACAGGCACACGGCGCCCATGACCACCGTCATCGCTGTCGCCGGCCGTAGATGCAGCAGCGCAGCACGACGCGTCTCGAAGCATGCGAGACCGGACAGCACGGCGATCGATGCGAGCATGACGGCTGCGCCCGCCCAGTCGCCGCCGCCGGGGCCCTCGAGCGCAGTGGCAAGGAATGTCGCTCCGATGGCGATCGTCAGCACCCAGGTGGCCCAGCGCAGGTCGGGCCGGTTGAAGCGACGGCAGCCGAGCCACAGGAATCCGATGCTCGCGACGAACGAGGCGTTCCCGACCGCGACGGACATCCACGCCCCGGGCAGGAACGACCACACCATGTAGGCGAAGGCGGTGAGGACCCCGGAACTGAACGCAACCGTCCACAGACGCGCGGCCATGTTGCCGGCGTAGGTGAGCGTGTCGGCGAGATACAGCACGCAGCACACCGTCACCACCACAGCGGTGACCAGACTCGTGGTGGTCGGGTCGAGCCAGGTCATGCTGGGTCCTCCTCGTCAACGGGGAGCGGTAGCCGAACAACGAAGCTCGCGCCGCGGCCGGGTTCGCTGCTGACCGTGATCTCTCCACCATGCGCTCGCACGATGTCACGGCTGATCGCGAGGCCGAGTCCACTGCCGTGGACGCTGGACTTACGGACACCGTCGGACCGGTAGAAGCGG
>NZ_JBMDXJ010000531.1:0-22753 GCF_048594945.1 Pseudactinotalea sp.
GCCGACCTCACCGGTGGAGGTGGTGTGCCCCAGGCCCGCACCGACCGAGCCGCGCGGGTCGCGTGGCAGCACCGCCCCGTACATGTAGCCGGCGCGACGAGCCATCGCGGTCCCCACGTAGAGGTTCTCGGCGACCGCGTGCTCGAGGAAACCCTCGGGCGCGATGACCTGCACCTCGCCGGCGGCCACAGCCTCGGGCGAGGTGACGCCCAGCACGCCGCCGAAGTGGTCGACGTGGCTATGCGTGTAGATGACGGCCTTCACGGCGCGCTCGCCGCGGTGCTGGCGGTAGAGCGCGAGCGCCGCAGCCGCGGTCTCGGTGGAGATCAGCGGATCGATGACGATCACGCCGGTGCTGCCCTCCACGAACGTGATGTTGGACAGGTCGAAGCCGCGCACCTGGTAGATGCCGTCGACCACCTCGAACAGGCCGTGCTTGGCCACGAGCGTGCCCATGCGCCACAGGCTCGGGTGGACGGTCTCGGGTGCGTCACCGGTCAGGAAGTCGTAGCTGTCGCCATCCCACACCACCTCGCCAGCGGCATCCTTGATGACGCAGGGCCGAATGGTGTCGATGAAGCCCCGCTCCGCGTCGGCGAAGTCGTCGGTCCTGCTGCTGTCCACGTGTTCTTCCTTCACGTCGGCGGTGCTGGCTGGTTCGGGAACACGCGGCCCCCGACTGCACCTTGCCACAGCGCTCAGCGCGGGCGCTCGGTCCGGATCCCGGGGAATCGAGTGAAGTCGCTGTCGAAAGTCACCACGGTGGCCTTGTGCTCACGAGCGAGGGCCGCGAGGTGCGCATCGTTGGTGAGGTTCCCACCTGAACCGACGTGCTCGAGCAGCTCTCGGAGCAGAGCGGGGTGACGCGAGCCGGGCTGCAGCAGTGCGGCGGACCGTGCGCTCAGCCAGTCGTCGACGTAGTCCATCGCGGCAGACTCCTGCAGTGGCTGCGGAAAGACGACCGGGTGGGTGGTGAGACGGATGAATCCCACCAGGGCCAACCAAGCGAAGCCGACCGGAGCACCTCCGCTCAACGCCGAGTCGAGCCAGCGCTTCGCCACGTGGTGCTGCGGAGCCGAGCCGTTGACGGCGTAGACGAGAACGTTCGTGTCAACGAGTTTCATCGGCCCTCGCGCAGCTTCTTCACGAGCTCGGCGTCCTCCAGGTCGGCCGCGACGCGGTTGGCGTGCGTGAGGTCGAGCATCGGCTCCCCCAGTTCCACGACCTCGGTCGAGAAGCTCAGATCAACCCGACCGGCGGCACCGTCGCGGATCGCATCGTTGAGCGCGCGCTTGAACGAGACGCCCTTGGCGGCCATCCGGTCGCGCACAACCTGTTCGGCATCGGGGTCCAACGTGACGGTCGTTCGCATGCCAGCATGCTGTCACTGGTGATGCCTTGCTGTCAAAACAGGAAGCCTTGACCTGGAGCGCGCTCCAGGTTTCATAGTCGGGTGCCATGAGCGCGGAACTAAAGGCAGAGATGGGCCCGCAGATCGTGCTGGGCACCATGTACTACGGCACGAAGACGAGTGAGACCACCGCGCGCGACCTGATGAGCGCGTTCGTGGACCTCGGCGGGCGGTGGCTCGACACCGCCAACTGCTACTCCTTCTGGGAAGACGCCAGTGGTGTCGGCGGTGCCAGCGAGGAGGTGATCGGCCGTTGGTTGGCCGACGGCCCGCACCGGCGAGACCGGGTGCGGATCGCCACGAAGGTGCGGCAGCAGCCGACCGTGCCGCACCGCTGGCCCGAGACCGCCGAGGGACTCTCGCCGGAGGCGATCCACCGCGGCCTCGACGGCAGCCTGCAACGGCTGGGGCTCGATGCCGTGGATCTGCTGTGGGCACATGCCGAGGACCGCTCGGTGCCGTTGGTGCAGACTGTGAAGGCGTTCGGCGAGCAGGTCGCGGCCGGTCGGGTCGGCATGCTGGGCGCCTCCAACCACCGGGCATGGCGGGTGGAGCGTGCGCGCGTGCTCGCCCGGCAGCGAGGCCTCGCCTGCTACGAGGCGATGCAGTTGCGGCGCAGTTATGTCTCGCCCCGCCCGGGCGCGCCCGTGCCGGAGGAGGGCCAGATGTTCGCCGACGAGGAGACGCTCGACTACACCGCGGCGGAACGCCTGCCGCTGTGGGTCTACCTGTCACTGCTCTACGGCACGTACGTGCGCGAGGACCGGCCGCTGTCGGAGCCGTACGACCATCCGGGGACCACGCGCCGCCGCGCGGCGCTGGCGGAGATCGTCGCCGATACCGGTGCCACGGCGAACCAAGTCGTACTGTCATGGCTGATGTCGGGCGCGTCACCGGCGAGCCCGATCGTGGGCGTCAGCTCGGTCGACCAGCTCACCGACGTGATGGCGGCCCACGAGCTCACACTCGATGACGAGCACCGACGACGACTGGACGAGGCGACGTGATGACCACCACCTTCACCCCTGCAGAGACCGCCGAGGCGACCGGTCTCACGATCGACACGTTGCGTTACTACGAGCGCGAGGGGCTCGTCGGGCCGATCAGCCGCGCCACCAGCGGGCACCGCACCTACTCCGACGGCGACGTCGCCTGGATCGGCCTGCTCACCTGCCTCCGTGACGCCGGCCTGGGCATCGACCACCTGCGCGAGTTCACCCGACTGCTGCGCGACATGGCGACCGTCGAGGACCGCGTCGGCTTCCTCAAGCAGCGCCGTGAAGAGCTGCTGGCACAGACCGAGGCGATACGAGCCGCCGTCGACGTCCTCGACGAGAAGATCGCCTACTACTCAACCCCACGCTGAGCCCGTGCGTCCTGCGTCGAGAAGAGGCGCCCCTGCACGAGCGACGCTACTGGTGGGTGGCGTGCAGACCGCTGGGTGTGCTGGTGATGTCGTGGACCTCGGCACGCACACGCGGCGTGCCCATGCCGCGGTGCAGGACCAGGACGAGGTCGCCGTCATGTGTGGTGAGCAGCATGCCGTGGCCGGCATTGCCACCGACCAGCACCTCGCCCTGGTGCCACGGCCCGAGCAGCGAGCCCGACGGCGAGATCGCCTGGGTCTCCACGTACTCGCCTCCCGTAAAACTGGGGTCAGGGCGATAGGAGGCCCAGATCATCGCGAGCGCACCGCCCGGCAGCTGGTGCAGCTGCGGGCCGTCGGTCACGTACGGCGCGAGGGCGTGCGTACTCGGCGTGACGTCTCGGAACCACGAGGCTTCGGAGGCGCGGAACAGGTGGACGGGATCTCCCGCGACACGGAGATCCTCATCGAGTGGAACTGCCTCCATGGTGCCGTCCACGGTCTGCACCCACTCGTGGGCGTACACGAGCCAGGGGGCGCCGCGCTCGTCACGGGTGAGGGTGCCGTCGAGCGCCATGAAGCTCCACGGTGTGTGTGGGCGTTGTGGGTCGAGCAGCTGGAACGGGCCGCGCGGATCATCGGCGACCGCGAGCACGGTGCCGCGCCGCACAGGCGTGAAGTCACCCCAACCGTCCGAGGACATCGCGATCCGGGTGGTGCGCTGAGTGACCTCGGGCAGCCGCTCGGCAGGATTGTGCAGGGTCGTCGCCAGCACGTACCGGTCACCCCACGCGTGCACCTCCGGAGCCCACGGGGCGACCGACGGATCGGCCCAGCAGTCCTGCGGAACCGTGAAGACCGCCGTCGGCGATCCCCACGAGACCAGGTCCGGGCTCCACCACGCGAGCACCCCGGTGCCGGGCGGCGCGGGGTAGTCGGATCCTTCAGGGATCTGACGCTGCCAGCGACCGGAGTCGTAGGCCGTGTAGAGCAGGTAACCGCCCTCGACGGCGAGCACGTAGGGGTCGTGGCACGGGACGTCGTCAAGGGGGTGCGGGGCGGAGGTCACGGGTCCATTGTGAGGGGAGTGACGGCGAGCAGCCCGCCGTCCTCCGGCGTGGCCTGCAGCGCGTCGTCGAAGGCATCTAGCTCCATGCAGCGCCGCAGGTCGTCGGCGTCCACGCCTTCCACACGCGGATCGGCGCCGCGCTCCAGGCACTCCTGCCCCGCCGCCGACCGGACCACACGCGCGAGGTACGGCGGCGCGAAGGCGCTGCCTCCGCCGTCGAGCAACGCGGTGAGGTAGTCGGCGAGGGCGAGGTCCTCGTCACCCTCGGTGGGAACCAGCAGCACCCGCTGACGTTCGGCGGCGACGATCGCGCGGGCGGTGGCGGCCGCTGTCGCGAACGATGCACACAGCACCAGCGGCACCGATCCGACCGCGAACGCTCCCCTCGTGCCATTGCCCGTCACCTGGATCACGGTGCGGCCGGTGAGATCCTCCCGCGCGATGCGGCCCGGCGCATTGGGGAGCGCGAACCGCGGATCGGCGGCGCGATCCTTCAGCAGCAGCGCGTCTGGGAACCGCTCGGCCTGCGCCTGTACCGCCTCCTCGACGCCGGGCGCGAACAGCAGGCGCTGTGCACCGCGGGCGAGGCACCAGGGTGCGACCGTGAAGGCGCGGATGACGTCGATGACCACCGCCACATCCGCGTCCACGCTCGCATCGAGGTCGTTGACGTGCAGGGTGACGATCTCCACGCGATCAGCCTACGTGGCGTAGCCTGCAGGCCCTCCGAGCGCGGAGCATGCCAGACCACGCCCGTCAGGTGCCCGTGTTGGCGGGACCCGGCGCCCTGACGAATCCTTCATGCCGCACAGACCAGGTGGGCGGGAGACCGGGGCGCTCCGGGCCGCCGTCCCACCCCGCCACCATCAGGGCGACCGCGCTGAGCAACGCACCATTCCCCGGCAGGTAGGCCGGGAGGGTAGGGCTCTGCACGTTGTGCCCGTGTGAGCCGTGATGGTTCTTGGCGGCGGGCAGCAGCAGCGCGTCGACGGCGTCGGTGCCGCGCCCGAGCCGCGCCGCCGTCATGGCCAGCATTCCGTAGTCCCACCCCCAGGTGCTCTCCCAGTCCCAGTCCGCCAGCACGCCGTCGAACGTGGACGACATGACCTCCTCCTCGATCAGACCGGTCGGTGGCACCAGGCCCAGAGCCGCGACCATCGACGGGTGATCGGTCCGGATCGTGAACGGGTCGACGTCGATCGCCTCGTAGCGGCCGGCCCGGGTCAGCGGGGAGACCATGCCGTCGGCAACCTCGATCCAGCGGGTGCGCTCGGGCAACCCCAGTTCGCGCGACCACTCGGCCGCGACCAGCAGCGCCCAGCGCCAGTACGCCAGCTCGAACGTGGGGTTCGTGAGCCGGTGCCGCAGCCGCGCGTACGACTCCTGCGCCGGGACCAACGGAGGTCCGAGTGCGAACCCGGCGTCGGTGGCGCTGACGACATCGGCCATCAGCTCGGCGCTCTCGATCACCACCTCCCGGTACCGCTCGGTCACCGTTCGCGCGGCCGCATCGCCGTCGCGGTGTCGTACGGCCCGGCGCACGAGTTCGGCGAGGTGAATGGGGTGCGGT
Source organism: Pseudactinotalea sp. (assembly GCF_048594945.1). NCBI lineage: Bacteria > Bacillati > Actinomycetota > Actinomycetes > Micrococcales > Cellulomonadaceae > Pseudactinotalea > Pseudactinotalea sp. The sequence continues at coordinate 5,417 of NZ_JBMDXJ010000531.1, forward strand.
TGCTGCCACAACAGGAACGGCCCGATGTCGCTGGGCGACTCACGACCGTCGGGGGCGACCTGCTTGGGCCACCGGGCGCCGCGGTATCCCTGGCGAGCAGCGATACGCTGCGCCTCCGGCAGGATTCGCTGGTACCAGCCGAGCGAGCGCTCCAGCAGCTCCGGCCGGCCCCAGGTGGCGAAGTGCGCGGCGTGCCACCAGTGCATCTCCAGGTGGAATCGGCCGCGCCAAGAATTGGTCAGCAACCCGGTCTCAGCCGGCGGGAGCGTGCCCGCACAGTTGACTCGGGTCAGGTACTGGGAGAGCACGATCCGGCGCTCCAGCTCGTGGGCGCGCGGATCCTCGACCTCGCCGAGGTCCACGGCGGCGCCGGAGCGCCAGAACGTCGGCCACTGGTCCTCGCACGCCACCAGCACCTCGTCGAGGCTCGTCGCGACCGCAGGGGCCTCGCCCTCACGCAGTCGCACGGTCAATGACAGCGACGGTCCGGTGGTCGTGACGCCCACCCGATGCTGCTCGACCAGCTCGGCTTCGCCGTCCGTGGTGACGTCGGCCGTGTAGCGCGTCGCGTCGAGGCGGCGGTGGATCCGCCATCGGCCGTCGCCGCCCTCGAGAACCGTGGTGTGCGCGCCCGGCGCGCTCAGGTCGAGCGCGTTGGTCCACGACTCGCTGCCGTAGCCGAACCGGAGCGACACCGGCGGCACGTAGCCCTCGACGCGAACGGCGAGCACGTCCTCGCAGGGGTGCACCGCCGTGGTCACCTGAGTCACCTCCTGCCCCGGTACGCGGAACCGGCTGCTCAGCACGCCGGTCCACAGGTCGAGGTGCTGCTCGACGTCGCGGAGGGACTCGATCTCGACCGGGAGGTCGAACCCGACCAGACCGAGATGCAGCCGGTGCGGGTTGTTGCGCAGCGTGCGCTCGTCGTCCGTGCCGACGTCGCCGTCAGGCCCCCGCGCCGTCGTGTCCAGGTCGACGTAGGTGACCGGACCGCGCGGGGTGTCGTAGGTCCGCAGCGCATCCGCCAGGCGAGCACCATCCGCAATCGGGACGCTGTGCCAGCCCCACTGCGCCATCGTGCCCAGCAGGGTCCCCTCGGGCTCGCCGTGGATCGAGGCGTGCGGATGCGCGTCCGGATAGCTCTGCAGCCCGGTGATGTCGACTGCGACCGCCAGCTCCCCGTTGCCCACCTGCAGCGGCTCACCGGTCCGGTGCTCGGCACGGCGTGGGTGGTGCCGAGCGAGCACAGCACGGCGATCGATCGGCTGGCCGGTCCGCCTCGTCGTCGCCGTTCCGGCGGGCACGCTGCCGCTGCCGCCGGTCAAGCGATGGCCTGCTCGGACTCGCTGAACCACTGGTCGGCGGCCTCCTCGGGTCCGAGCCGCCCGAAGCAGACGTCGGAGATCGCACGCTGGGTGATGTCGCCGACGGCGGTCGATCCGGTCGGTCCGATCGTCAAGGTCTCCAGCGGCTGGGTCCGCAAGGCATCGATGTACTCGGTCTGTGCCTGGTCCGGGCCCGAGAGGTCGGCGGCGATGCGTTCACGCACCGAGGCGAGCGTCGGGACGCCACGGTCCACGCCGACGAGCGCCGTCGCCTCCGGATCGGTCAGCACGAAGTTGATGAAGGTGGCTGCCTCCACGGGGTACTCCGACCGCGCGTAGATGCCGTAGTACTGCGAGGACTGCAGCCACATCCCGAGATTCTCCGGCTCGTCGTGCGGCAGGGTGACCAGTCGCAGGTCGGCGCCCGAGGCCACGGAGTACGCCGTGAGGAGATTGCTCCACTGCAGGCTCATCCCGGCCTGACCGGTGCCCACCAGGTTCTGCTCCAGCGGCCCGGCGGAGAGCTCGTTGATCCGGGCAGCCGAGGGGGCAGCACCCGCCTCGATCATCTGCAACGGCAGTGTGAGGAAGTCGGTGACGGTGGCGGCGGTCAGGCCAAGTTGGCCCTCGGCCGTGTAGAGCGCCTCGCCCCGCTGGCGAGCGAACGCATCGAGCGTGTCATGGTCGAGCACGGCATCCGTGCCGTACGTCCCCTCCGGCGAGCGCTCGCTGACCTCGGCTGCGAGGGCGAGGTACTCCGACCAGGTCCAGGTGCCGTCGGGCACCTCGACGCCGGCCGCCGCGAGCACGTCGGCGTTGACGATCGCGGCCAACGCGTTCACGCCGGTGGTCATCGCGTACTGCACGCCGTCCACCTGGCCGTTCGCGATGATCGCCTCGTCCACGCCGTCGGTTGACAGCTGCGCGGAGACCTCCGCGAGGTCCAGGAGCGCGCCGCGGCCGGCGTACTCGGCGACGTAGGCACCGCCGAGGGTGATGACGTCGGGAGCGTCGCCGGCCGCCGTCGTGGTGGCCAACCGGTCCCAGTAGCTGTCGTCGACCGGCTCGCCCGCCACCTCGACCTCGGGGTGCTTGCTGAGGAACAGCTCGATCACCTCCTGCGTTGCTCGACGGCGCTCGGCGTTCCCCCACCAGGTGAACCGGACCGCGGTGTCGGACGCGGTCTGCCCTCGCGAGGTGCAGGCGGCGGTCCCCGCCAGGACCGGGACCAGACCGGCGGCGAGCGCGATGAAGGTGCGGCGTTGCATGTGTGTCGTCCTCGTCCGTGAGCGTGGCGGTCCGGGCGGATCAGTCGCTTCGGCAAGTCGAGCCCGGCGTCGGCTGCCATCTTCGGCAGCGCGTAGGGTGTCCGTCAAACGCAGGGCGTTCATTCGAACATGAAATGAACATCCGCCAGATGATCGGACCGGATCATGCCGCTCACCCGCCGTCAGGAACGCATCCTCGCCGAGGTGCGTGTCCGCGGCCGTGTCGACGCCACCCAGCTCGCCGCGCGCGAAGGTGTCTCGGCGATGACCGTGCGACGAGACCTGCGCGGTCTCGATGACGCCGGACTGGTGCGCCGCGTCCACGGCGGCGCGGTCCCCGTCGACTACCGCCCGTCGACGGGCATTCCGTCGACCGGTCGCAAGCGAGCTGCGGACCCAGCGACGGACAGCACGCTGTTCACGCTGGGGCTCTGCGTCCCGGACGCGGAGTACTACTTCCCGCACGTCGTCGCCGGCGCCGTTGACCAGGCGAGCGCCCTCGGAGGTCGGGTCGTCCTGGCGTTCTCCCGATACGAGACCACCCGGGAACAGGACCAGATCAGGCGCCTGGTGGCGAACGGCGTCGACGGCTTGCTCGTCGCCACCGCGGAGATCGAGGCACCCGGAACCCTGGAGCTGCTCTCCGCCGTCGAGATCCCCTCCGTGCTGCTGGAGCGCTCGGCGCACGCCGGGCCGCCGCAAGCGGGGCTGGAATCGGTCCGGAGCGACCACGACCTCGGGGCCGCGATGGCGGTGGAGCACCTGAACAGCCTCGGTCATCGCGTGATCGCCCACGCCGTTCTCGACACTCACTCTTCGACAGCCGTCCGCGCGGGCTACCTGCGCGAACTGGCGCGTGGCGGGCTCACCGAGCACTCGCTCGTGGAACCTGGCCCGTGGCCGCCATTGCGGGAACGGACCCACGACGTCATCGATGCTCTGCTTGCGTGCCGCGCCACGGCCGTGTGCGTCCATCCCGACTGGTACGCCTTGGAGCTGGTCGAGGCACTCGGCGAGCGCGGTGTGTCCGTCCCTGACGACATCTCGGTCGTCGCGCACGACGACGTCGTCGCTGCCCACGCCGACGTGCCGCTCACGGCGATCGCCCCACCCAAGATGGAGGTGGGTCGGTTCGCCACGACCATGCTGGTCGAGCGACTCTCGACGCTCGGCGGGCCTGCGTTCCCGCTCCGACATCTCACGCTCGCGCCCGCTCTGGTCGTCAGGGACTCCACTGCGCCCGTGGCAGGAGGCGGCGAGTGACGCGCGTCAACGGGCTCGTGCCAGCAGGCTGAAGGCGTTGGGCAGGCGACCATCCCATGCCGCTGCCTTCTGCTCACCCGGCTTCCAGAACGGCTCTGGGTGCTCAGCGAGATGCTCGACGGCGAAACCCGCCTCGAGCACGCCCGTGACCAGTTGGGCGAGCGTGCGCTGGTGCTCGTAGGCGCCGTTCGCGGGGAAGGTGTCGTTGACGTGGCCGGGCGCGAAGTAGGAGCGATCCGGGCGCACGCGCGCCTCGCTCGGCTCCCACGTCCACAACGGCACCAGCGGGTGCGCCTCGTAGACGAAGAGCGCGCCACCCGGGCGCAGGATCCGGTGCATCTCGGCGAGAAAGGCCGGCAGATCCGCCACCCAGATCAGCGCGCCCTTGCCGGTGTAGACGAGGTCGGTTGACTCTGCTGCCAGGCCAGTCGCCGGCAGCTCGACCTCACGGTAGCTGCACGGGAGGCTGAGCTCGTCAGCGCGCTGCTGAGCCGACCTCACCGCTGCCGGGCTGTAGTCGAGCCCGAGCACGCGCGCGACGCCGAGCCTGGCGAGTGCGAGGTCGTCGAGGCCGTGACCGCTCATCGGATGGACCACGTCAGCGCCCGCGATGTCCGCCGCCAGCACCTCCTCCTCGATCGGCTCGAGCCGGTAGGTGCGCGCTCGCTCGAGGTGCTCCGCCGCCTCATGCTCGTACTTGGTCGAGGCCTTCGCCCATGCCTCGCGCGTCCGGTCCGTTTCCATCAGGACATACTGCCGCTCTCCGCCGGTGGCCCGGAACGGCGGCGATGCTCACCGGCCCAGCAGGCGCGCGATCTGCATGTGGATCATGAAGCTCTGCTGCATCGCACGGTTGGAGTGGAAGTTGAGCACCACGGAGGCGCCCTGCTCGGGGTAGGCGAACACGTGCGTGGCCCAGAAGCCGAGGTGGCCGACCGGCTGCGGGAGGCCGCGCATCAGCGGCGGCATGAACTCCCCGAACCGCAGCGTCATCGAGCCGGCTCCGTACCGGATGCCGGGGCGGAACCGGTGGCGCGGCCGCTGCAGGTAGGCGAGCGTGCTCGGCGTGACCAGCGCACCCTCGTGAAGGGCCTTCAGGTAGCGCACCCAGTCGTGCGGCGGCGCCACGATGTTGCCGCCGGCCCAGTCCAGGCTCACCGCATGCGCATGAGTCAGCTCGTGCTTGCCGATCCAGAACGGCTCGATGTCGAGTCCGGTCAGGTCGTCGGCGATCAGGGTCGCGTCGTAGGGCGTGCTCGCGCGCTCCATCCCGGCCGGCTCGAAGATCCGCGAGCGCAGCAACTCGGCGAACGGCCGCCCGCTGGCCTCCTCCGCGATGCGCCCGAGCAGCACCCAGTTCGTATCCGAGTAGACGAACCGCTCGCCCGGCCGCCCCTCGGGTGGGAGGGTCTTGGCGGCGTCGAGCAGGTCGGTCGGCGTGAAGCGCCGTTCGGGATGCTCGACGGCGGAGCGCACCGACGCGACCGTGTCACGTCCGCGCCTGGTCTCGAAGTAGTCCGGCAGGCCCGAGGTCTGGGTGAGCAGGTGCTCGACCGTGATGTCGGCGGCCGGGTCGACTCCGCTCACAGCGGGGAGCCCCGCGAGATCGGCAGCGGGTAGCACCTCGCCGAGCGGCGTTGCGAAGGTGAACGCGCCGGCCTCGACGAGCTGGGCCACGAGCGTCGCCGTGAGGAGCTTGCCCGAGCTGGCCGCGTGGAACGGCCGCTCGATCGGCCCGTGCTCGAAGGACCAGCCGGGCGTGTGCACCAGCACCTGCGGCGCCGGGAGCCGCGGCGCGCGGCGGCGGGTGAGGCGCTCCAGGGCGCGCTGCAGCTTGTCGGTCCCTCGCGGTGCGACGGCGGCACTCTCGGTGATCATCATCTGCCTCCCCCTCTCGTAGATATGTCTACTAGACAGGTCTACGAGAGTCAATGGCGCCTACGCTGTCGCCATGGCCCACGTGATCCTCGGCTTGCTGCTGATCGTGCCGCAGAGCCTCTACGACCTCATCAAGTCGTTCGAGGCCGGCGTCTCGCTCTTCTACAGCGCCTCCTCCGGGAGCATCAAGCGCGCCCTCGACGGCCTCCTCGCCGATGGTCATATCGAGGTCATCAGCACCGACGGGCCCCGCGGCCGCAAGGTTTACGACGTCACCGACTCCGGCCGCGAGGCGTTCCGCACCTGGATGACCGGCGAGCCGACCGGAGATGCCGAGACGGCCGCGCTCTCGCGCCTCTACTTCCTCGGGCTGCTGCCTGCCGAGGATCGGGCCGGGGTGCTCCGCAAGGCCAGCCTTCGGATCGAGGCCGGCATGCGGCAGCTGGAGCACGTCGCGGACCACATCGCCCAGGCCGGGATCCCGGAGCACCAGCGTGAGCTCGGGCACTACCAGCTCGCCACCCTCGAGTACGGCCTGGGCTCCTACCGCCACGCCGTGGGATTCTTCGACGACCTGCTCGAGCGGGAGTAATCCGCCTGCCGCAGGTGCGGTGGCGTCGCGCCACGCACGCCGGATCCACACCGCAGACATGGCTCCCGCCACTACTGTCCGACCACGAGAGGGGTGCAGGTGAGGGGTCGAGGAGGAGCCGTCGGGATCGTGCTCGCCTGCGCGCTCACGCTCGGCGGCTGCAGCACGACCGGGCCGCTGGAGTCAACCGATGAGCCTGGTCAGGTGGTCTGCACGCCGCAGGATGCGGAGGGTCGCGCGGTGATCGCGATGAGCGTCGTCAGCCTCAGCGATGACCGCGACGTCACCGTCACCGCAGTCACGCTCGTGGACCCCGACGGTCTCGAGCTCATCGGCCACGATTTCGGGCCGGCCGACGACGACGAGAGCTACTCCGCGTACGCCATCGTCGGCGGCGACTACGACACGCTCGGGCCACCAGACGATCCCGTGAGCACCCTGACGGCAGGGCACAGCTACCTGGTGGAGGTCGGGCTCGCGGCGGCACCGGAAGGTGGAGCCACCCACGGCGTCGAGATCGAGTACCGAGTCCACGCCTCGAACGACACCCGCACCGTGCAGACCGCCGTGACCATGCAGGTCGCCGCAGCCGGCGAGGTCTGCACGGGTTAGGTAGCGGTCAGCACGACCAGCTGCTGCGTGGCGCGGGTCATCGAGACGTACCGGTCGACGGCGCCTTCGATCCCGCCACCCAGATCCTCCGGCTCGACGAGCACCACGAGGTCGAACTCGAGCCCTTTCGCGGTGACCGGTGTCAGCGATCGCACCCGTTCCGAGTCCTCGAACGCGGAGGAACCGATCACGCACGCCACACCCTCGTACTCCGCGAGCCAGCCGTCCAGGATCGCGGTGAGCTCCGCCGTCGACCCTTCATGAACCGGCACACCGGTGCTGCGGATCGAGGTGGGCACGTTGGCATCGGGCAGGGCCGCCAGGATGCCGGGCGCCGCGTAGTCCATCACCTCCGCCGGGGTGCGGTAGTTGACGCCGAGCGAGCGCACCTGCGCCCGGCGCACGCCCACGCGCTCGAGTCGCTCGGTCCACGACTCCGCGAACCCGTGCCGGGCCTGGGCGCGGTCGCCGACGATAGTGAAGCTCCCGCTCGGGCAGCGGCGCAGCACCATCTGCCACTCGGCGTCGGTGAGCTCCTGCGCCTCGTCGATGATCACGTGCGCGAACGGGCCTGCAAGCGGGTCCCGCGCGGCCTCGGGCATCCCGGAGGTGTCCACCAGCGCCTCGCGCAGGTCGACCCCGCGCAGCATGGACATGATCTGCAGGTCACCGTCATCGTGCTCGATGAGGTCGGAGACGATGCCGTCCATCTCCGCACGCTGCCGCGCAATCATCGCCCGACGACGGCGCCCCACCCGCTCTTTGTCGATGTCACCCAGGCGACTCCTGGCCGCGTCGAGCAGCGGCAGGTCGGCATGGGTCCACTCCTGCGGGCGCTCCCGCTGGAGCATCGCCACCTCGTCGCGACTCAGCCACGGCGCCGCCATCCGCAGGTACGCGGGCACCGACCACAGGTCGCTGACCACATCCGCCGGCTCCAGGAGCGGCCAGGCGCCGTTGAGCGTGGCGGCGAGGTCGCGGTCACCGCGCAGCACGCGGAGCAGCAGCTCGGGGTCGGTGTCCTCGATCTGGGCAGCCACCGCATCGGCGAGCTCGTCCCAGATCAGGTCGCGGGCCTCGTTGTGCGGGGTGCCACGCGCGGCGTCGAACGCGGACGCCCAGTCGCCCGTGCGCACCAGCGCGTCGCCCCAGGGCGTCTCGACCTCGATCCGCTCGGTCGGCGGGTCCTCGTAGAACCGCACCGCCTTCTCGATCGCCTCGATCATCGCGACCTGCGCCTTGAGATCGGCGACGGTGGAGTCCGACTCGGGCTGCGCCGTCGCTCCCTCGGGGGCGAGATCGCGCAACGTGACCGTGCGGACGTCTTCCTCACCGAGACTCGGCAACACGTCGGCGGTGTAACGCACGTAGTGCTCGTGCGGGCCGAGCTCGAGCACGCCGCCGCCGCGGCCGTCGAGGCGCGGGTCTGTGTAGGTGAGGTAGGCGGCGCGGTGCAGGGCGACCACCGTCTTGCCGGTGCCGGGCCCGCCGTCGACCACGAGCGCGCCCTCGCTGGAGGCGCGCACGATCTCATCTTGATCGGCGGCGATGGTGCCGAGCACATCGCGCATCTGTGGTGACCTGCTCGCGCCGAGGCTCGCGATGAAGGCAGACTGGTCATCGAGCGCTGCGGCACCCGCAGCGGCGCCCTCCTCGGTGAAGGCTTCGTCCCAGTAGTCGACGATCCGCCCCACGCTCCAGCGGAAGCGCCGCCTGCTCGCCAGCCCCATCGGGTGTGCTTGGGTAGCCGCGAAGAAGGGCTCAGCCGCGGGTGAGCGCCAGTCGACGAGCAGACTGCCGCCATCGCCGTCGGTCATCCCGAGGCGACCGATGTAGGTGGCCTCGCCCGACTCGGTGACGATCCGCCCGAGGCAGAGGTCGAGTCCGTAGCGGCGCAGCGTGCGCAGCCGGGCGGACATCGCGTGGATGCGCTGGTCGCGTTCGAGCGCCTCGGTGCCGCTGCCGCCCGGGGCGCGACGCTCGGCGGCAAGGCGGTTCTCCAGGTCGGCGATCTGGTTCGCCAGGCTCGTGGCGATGGTGTCGAGATGGTCCTCGTCCGCGGCGATCAGGGCCGGATCGGCCTTGGCAGCGAGGCGCTCAGGGAGGGCGAACGGGGTGGTGGCGGTGCGGTGTCGCGAGGGCATGGTCGGAGATTCTCCGCCTGGGAGGGGGCCTTGCCGCAAGCCCCCCACTGCGCTATAACGTAGATAGTGGCAAGGCAGCCGCGCGTGCACGACGATCAGTGTCATGAGGGCAGCGGTGTGCGACACGTGCGGCTCGCCCGACGAGTTGCGACTCGAAGAGATCGCCACGCCGACGCCCGGTCCCACCCAGGTGCTCGTCGAGGTTCACGCCATCTCGCTGAACCTTGTCCGACTGGGAATGCGTGCGCGGCTCGCCGATGTACGCCCGCCTCACCAGCGGCCACGCCGCGGTACACGTGAGCGAGGTGTTCCCACTCCAGGAGACGCCGGCCGCGCTCGCTGCGGTCGGCGCCGGGCATCCGTCCGGCAAGGTGGTCGTCGAGGTCAGACCGCGGGACGTGATGGCGTCGGGACCGGTCAGGCGAGGAACTCGCGGACCAGGTCGTTGACGCGCTCGGGTTCCTGCCGGTTCACCCAGTGCCCGCCGCCCTCGATCATCTCGAGCCGGGCTCCGGGCACGAGCGCCGCCGCAGCACGCGTGTGCTTGGGCGCGACCCCGACATCCTTGTCACCCTGGATGAACAGCGTCGGACACGCGATGGTGTGCAGCTGCGGGCGCAGGTCGACCCGCATCCGCCAGAAGTCGATCGAGGTGTTCTGCCAGTCGGTCGAGCCGCTCCCGCCACGGCGCTCCACCTCGGCCATGACGTCATCGACGATCTGCTCGAAGTCGTCCACCGGCCCAGGGATCAGGGAGGAACGAACGAACTTCGCGACGCCCGCACGCGTGCGGAACACCATCGAGGGAAGCGTGTCGTTGAGCAGCGGCAGCTTGGCGGTGAGCCAGAGCAGCTGATGCACCACGGGCGGGAAGGAGATGGTGCCGCCCGGCGCGATGGCGACGATCCGACGCACCCGGTCTCGGTACTCGATCGCGGTCGCCAACGTGAGTGCGCCACCCTGGGACATCCCCACCACGTCCGCGCGGTCGATCTCGTAGTGGTCCAGTACGGCCGCCACCGCTCCGAGCAGTCGTTCGTGGTCAGCCACCCCGTTCCACGGCATGCTGCCGCCCTGCTTCGGCCAGTCGAGCGCGTAGACCGCGCGGTCGCGCGCGAGTGCAGGCATCATGCGTGCCCAGCTCAGGTGCGCGTTGTCGATGCCGCCGCCGCTGAGCAGCAGCACCGGCTGCCCACCACTGCCGGCACGCGCAACCCGCAACCGCCCTTCCGGCTGCTCGATCCAGTCGTGGGTGATGCTCGCGTTGTCGGTCATCGTCGCAGCCCTTCCTGTTGCGATCGCCAGCGCTCCAGCAGTGCGGGGAGCTCGGTCTCGAGGAATCGGTACAGATCGGTCACGTGCTCCAGACGCTCACGCCGCTGCGGCGAGGCGCCTGCCAGCACGTCCAGACCCCGCTCGGTCACCTCGCGGAACGCCGTGGTCTGCGCGTAGCGGCGCATCAGCATCCGGCTCCAGCCATCCGGCGCGATCCGGAAGTACTCGTTGCGGTCACCGCGGCGGCGGGTCCGCTCGACCAGGCCGCTCGGCGTGAGCAACCGCATCGCGGAGGAGATCGAACTGCGGCTGACCTGCAGCGCCACGGTCAGCTGCGCCGGCGTCTGCTCGGCCGGATCGCAGATCAACAGCCACCCGATCACCCGCCCGGCGATCAGTGGCAAGCCTTCGGTCACGAAGAACTCGGCGACCTCGTCCACGTAGGTCGCTTCCGCGGCGGTCAGCTCCGGTCCCGGTTCCATGTCGAGAACATTACACTCATTGCAGCTATTACTGCAACAAGCGCAAGGTCGGTCTGTTACTCGGCGAGCCCATGGTCGAGCAGGAGGTCGTGCCCGGTATGGGCACTCATTGCGGGCAGAACTCCCTGTTCGAACGGCATCGGCGGGCAGAATCCCCTGCTCGCCCGGGGCCGCAGAGTGTGGCGCCCACCCCCGTGGGAATGCCCTGACGCGCCCACATGTTGGCTCGCACGTGGACTTCAACCAGCAGATCATCGACGCGTTCCGAGCCAACAACGGGGAGGTCAACGAGCCGATGCCCTTCGGCAAGAGCCTCGTGCTCGTGCACGTCCCGAAGAAGGACGGCACCACCCGCATCGCTCCCTTGGCCGCCATCGAGCACGACGGCGCCTGGCACGTCGTCGGCTCCGCAGGCGGCTCACCGAAGCACCCCGCCTGGGTCTACGGGCTTCGCCGCACCGAGCAGGTCGACATCGAGGTTCCTGGCGACCCCGTCACCACGCTCGATGCCACCGTCGAGGAACTGACCGGAACCGAGCGCGATCAGATGTGGGACCGCTTCAAGCAGCGTTCCAGCGGGTTCGCCGCGTACGAGAAGACGGCGGAGGGCCGAGTCTTCCCGATCTTCCGGCTAGCCGCGGCCTGATCGACGCCGGCGGCTCGTGGTGACGCCCGCCAGGAGCGTGGACAGCGCGAAGATGTAGACGGCGAACGCCCAGTCCTGCGGTTCCTGACACGTGATCGTCAGGAGCGTGACCAGGGCGCCTGCGGCCACCATCACATAGAACGCCGCGTTCTCGGACTCCGGCTCGCGCCACGCCTTCCGAATGGTCGGCAGCGCAGCGGCAGCATCGGCACCGACCGCGAGCAGCACCGCGACCGGCGCCTGCTCCAACCCCCACCAGGCCACGAGCGCCACGACCGCGATCGCGCCGCACGCCAGATCGAACGGGCCGACGCGCGCATGATGATGCCGGCTGAGGACAGCGGCCACGAGCACGATCAGCGGCCCCACGCCGGCCGCGAGCGTCAGGATGGCAGGCAGCCCGACGCCGGAATCGAGCTGCGCGAAGAAGCCGATCGTGGGGGCGGTGGCCCAGAGCGCCCAGGTGACAAGGTTGGGCCGGGCACGCCCGCGCACGGTCGCGGTGGCGTAGTGCACGCTTCCGACGAGGCTCAGTGTCGCGCTGAGAAACACCCAGTGCGGGTCGAGCACGAGGGCCTCTCCTCCGGCGGCGATGGACCACGGTCAGCCTTCACGATAGGGGCTGGCACGCACACGGCCGCAGCCCACTCACTCCCGCAGCCGCTTGCCCACCACGCCCATCGCGACAGCCCGGGCCTGGCGACCCCGATCGCCGCGTCTGCTCACGAGGAGGTCGACGACAGACTCGACCACCAGTGCCATGCCGGCGCGAGAGGTATGCATCAGCTCATCGGGGAACGAGTAGGTGACCTGCGGGATCACGAGCGCGATATCAGCGTGCGCGACCAGCGGCGAACGCGCGAATGACGTCAGCGCGAGCACCGTGGCGCCCGCCTCGCGCGCGGCCGCCGCGGCATCCAGACTCGCCTCGTTCGCACCCGACCCCGAGAGCACGAGGCACACCGAGCCCGGCGTCAGCCCACGGGCAGCGATCTGCTGCGCGAACGCATCGGGCAGGTACTCGGCCGGGCGACCGGCCGCGCTGAGCCGCATCGCCATGTCCAGACCCAGCGGAGTCGACAGCCCCGCCGCGACCACGACCACCCGATCGGCCACGTCGAGCCCGCGCACGAACGCGGCGACGTCCTCGTCGGTGAGCGCCGCCGTCAGGCGTGGAAGGTTCCGCCCGAATCTGTCGACGGCGGACCGCAGTGTCCCGACGGCGGTGCTCTCGTCCTGTTCCTGGCTCTCGTTGAGAGCCACATCGCGGGCGAGTGCGACGCGCAGCTGCGGGTAGCCCTCGTAGCCGAGCGTCTGGGACGTGCGGATCACCGAGGCGCGACCGACACCGACCTTGTCAGCGAGCTCCTGCGCGGTGCACTCCACGGCGGTGGCGAGGTCGGCGGCGATGGCGTCGACCACACGGCGCTCACTGGGCTGCAGCGAGGGGCCGAGTGCAGCGATGCGCGCCGACACCGGTGCGTCAGCGGGGCCTGTCCATGCCACGGGCGCGTGCTCCCTCCATGATGCGGCGGCGGATCGACCCGGAGATCAGGTCGAAGATCATCGTGATGACGACCACCACGATCAGCAGCATGCCGACCGTGTCCCACTCGCGGTAGTTCGTGTAGTTGGACAGCATGCTGCCGATACCTCCCGCACCGACCAAGCCGAGCACTGCCGACGTCCGGATGTTGATCTCGAACCGGTACAGCGCGAACGACATCAGGGCGGGTGCGGCGGCCGGCCAGAGTGCCCATCGGGTGACCTCAGCGGTGTTGCCACCGGCGGCGCGGACCGCCTCGGAGGCACCTTCCTGCACGGACTCGATCGTCTCGTAGACCCACTTGCCCTGCGTGCCGATTCCGGCGATGCCCAGCGCGAGCGCTCCGGTGAAGGGCGTCAGGCCGGTCACGGTCAGCAGGATCAGCGCGATGATCACCTCGGGCACCGCGCGGATCACGGCGAAGATCCCACGCAGCAGGTAACGCAGCCACGCCGGCCCCACGCCGCGAGCGGCGAGCATGCCCAGCGGGATCGAGAGCGCCACGCACCCGATCGCGCCGAGCCACGCCATCGAGATCGAGCGCCACGTCTCGAACAGCGCGCGCGGCAGCCTGTCCCAGTTGGGCTCGGCGAACATCAGCACGAGGTAGTCCCACACGCGACCAGGCATGCTGCCGAGCTCGGACCACGAGATGTCCAGGCCCGCGGTCGCGGCCAGCACGATCGCGCCGACCACCACGGCGGAGATCGTCGCGCCCACGCGGGAGGGGCGCGGCGGGACCACCAGCGTGGTCGGCTCAGGCGGGGCTGTCGTGGTCATCGCAGCCGCTTCCGCAGCGCGTTCGAGACCAGCTCGATCAGCACGACCACCACGAGGATCTCCAGGATGATCATGCCGACGTCGTCGTAGGCGTAGAAGCCGCGGCGCTCGTCGAGGAGGCGCCCGATGCCGCCGGCACCGACGATCCCGAGGATCGCCGAGATGCGCACGTTGAGCTCCAGCGAGTACAGCCACTGGTTGGCGAACAGCGGCCACGACTGCGGCAGCAGCGTCGCCCGGTTCATCTGCGCCTGCGTGCCGCCCGCCGCCTGGCCCGCCTCGAGGTACGGGTGGTCGGTGGCCTCGATCGCCTCCGACACCAGCTTGACCACCACGCCGACGTTGAACAGGAACAGCGTGAGGAAGCCGGGGAGCGTGCCCACCCCCACCATCGCGACCAGCACGGTGGCGAACACGAGATCCGGCACGGCCCGGTTGACGTTGATGACGAACCGCACGAGCGCGCGCCCGAACCGGTTCGGGTTGCTCGGTCGCGCCGCCCACAGGGTCAACGGCACCGACACCACGGCCGCGAACGCCGCCCCGGCCACCGCCATCGCGAGCGTCTCGAGCATCGGCCCCACCGTGCGCGGCAGGAACGTGAAGTCCGGCTGCAGCAGCTGCCGCACCTTGGTGGCGCCGTTGGCCCAGTTCCGGGCGATCGCGCCGAAGTCCACCTCCACGCCGCCGATCGCCGGCAGGCAGGTGAGCGCCGTGAAGGCGACCAGCGCGGCGACGATCAACGCCGCCCGAAGGCGGCGGCGAGGCCGCGGAGGGAGGGCGAGCTCCGCCGTCGTCATCTCAGCTGCCCAACCGGTCGCGGACCTGGATGGGGCGGCCGTAGATCTCCTCGAAGTCGGCGTCGGTGGCGGAGGTGGCGGGGCCGTCGTAGACGAGGCGGCCGTCGCGCAGCCCGATCATGCGGTCGGTGTACTGGCGCGCGAGGTCCATGAGGTGGATGTTGATCATCACGGTGAGGCCACGCTCGGCGTTGATGCGGCGCAGGTCGCTCATCACGGCGTGGGCGGTGGGCGGGTCGAGGCTCGCGACCGGCTCGTCGGCGAGCATCACCGAGGGCTGCTGCGTGAGCGCGCGGGCGATCGCGACCCGTTGCTTCTGGCCGCCCGAGAGCGCGCCGGCACGGCTCCAGACCTTCTCGAGCATGCCCACCGAGTCGAGCGCGTGCAGCGCGATGTCCTTGTCGACGGCGGTGGGCAGGCCGAGCACGGTCCGCACCGTGGGGTTGTGGGCGAACCGGCCCACGAGCACGTTGTTGAGCACGCTCGTGCGGTCCGCCAGGTAGAAGCCCTGGAAGATCATCCCGATGTGGCCGCGCAGCTCGCGCAGCGCCCGGCCACGCAGTGTGGTGACGTCGTGGCCGCCCACGGTCACGGTGCCCTCGGTCGCGGGGACCAAGCCGTTGATCGTGCGGATGAGCGTCGACTTGCCCGAGCCCGAGAGTCCCACCACGGACACGATCTCGCCCGGCTCGATGTGCACCGAGACGTCCTGGAGCGCCCGGGTGCCGTTCGGGTAGGTCACGGACACGGCGTCGAGATCGATCGACCAAGGTGTGGAAACCGCGGCCAGCTCCGCCTCCTCACCCACCGGCTGTGCACTCATGCTCAGCCCGCGAACTCGGCCAGGATCTCGCCGTAGCGGGTGATCTCGTCCTGCGCGGTCTCGTTCGTCCAGTCGGACAGGCCCACGAGGTTGAACATGACGTCGGCGGCCGCGTCGGAGGAGTCGGCGTAGTCGTCCATCAGCGTGGTGAGCTCGGCGACCAGGTCCTCGGGCAGGTTGCTCGAGGCAGCCACGCCGCCGTTGGGGATCATCTCGGTGTAGGCGAACACGACGGCCTGGTCGGCGACGTCGGGCACCTCCTCGATCACGGTCACGCGGGCGTCCCAGTAGGCGAAGCCGACCTCGGCGTCACCGTTCGCGACCGCGAGCACGGCGTTGTTGTTGCCCTCGACCGGGATCTGGTTCAGCGCATCGGTGTCCACACCCTGCTCGCGCATCGCGACGATCGGGTACTGGTAGCCCGCCGGGGAGGTGGCAGCCTGCAGCGCGACCGGGGTGCTGGCGTCGATGTTCGCGAGCGCCTCGACGCCGGCGGGGCCCTCACCCGTGGCGTCCGCTCCGGTCTCGGTGCCGTTGCAGTAGGACAGCTCGTCACCGGTGGCGCCGTACGCAGCGGTCACGACCTCGTCGGTGCAGTACTTGTCCGGGTTGTTCGTCATCGCGATCGCGGCGTAGGAGGTGGCGCCGAAGCGCACGTCACGCAGGATCAGCTGGGCGTTGTACTGCTCGATCGCGTGGTAGAGGGAACCGGCGTCGGTGATGATCACCTGCGCCTGGTCGGCGCCGAGCGCCTCCACGGTGGCGGCGTAGTCGTTGGCGACCACGCCGTTGACGTCGATGCCCAGCCCCTCGGAGAGGTAGGCGGTCAGCGGGTCGAGCGCCTCGGCGAGGTCGGCGCCCTCGACCGAGGGAACGAGCGAGATGGTGATCTCGCTGGGCCACTCGCCGTCGGCGCTGCTACCGCCGCCGTCATCGGAGGAGCAGCCGGCGAGCGCGAGCACCGCAGCGGCGGCCGCCGCGGGCACGAGGAGGGACGTGCGCATGTCAGTGCCTTTCGGAGCGGGTGCCGGCGCCGAGCGGAGCCGGGGTGGAGCCGGGGTCTGAGGCAGCCCAGCGGAGGATGTCGTCGTAGAGGTCCACGAGGGACGCGCCGCGCATGGTCGGCGTGTGCTCGCCGGGATCGGTGACGCCGACCAACGCGATGGCAGCACCGGCGACGTGGCCGGGTTCGAGGTCGTTGTCCCAGCGATCTCCCACGCACAGCACGTGACCGGTAGCGAGGTGGCGCGCCACGATCGGCTTCAGCCCGGCGGGCTTGCCCACCGAGCAGTCCACCTCGGTGAGCTGGTGTCGCACACCGAGCACCGTGAGCGCGTGCTCGATCCCGGTGGCGGGCGCGTTGGTGGCGAGCACGCAGATGGCGTGCTCGGCGAGCTCGGTCATGAACTCGGGCAGGCCTGCCGGGGCGTGGATCGGGGCGGCGTCGGTCGCGACCAGCTCGCGGCTCGCGAGGTACGCGAGAGAGAGCTGCTGCTCGGTCACGCCATGACTGCGCGCGGTGCTCGCCACGGCGTCGTAGGCGTCGTCGAAGTTGGTCTCACCCGCATCGAAGGCCCCGACGGCGGCCAGGCAGTCCGCGACGACGGTCTCGCCTCCGTGCTCGGCCAGGGCCCGGGCGTAGGCGTCGAGGGGTCCGCGCCCGAGCGCGAGCGTGCCGTCGAAGTCGAAGACGACGGTGGGGCGAGGCATGCGGTTCCGTTCTCTGGACGTTGCGGCCAGAGTAGACGCTACTCATGGACGCAACGGCCACGAGTAGGTAACGCCTCCGTTGTGGTCGAGTGAACAGCTCCCACCCGAAGCGGTGAGGGGGGTCCCAGCGACCCGGCGCAGCGGGGAGTGGGGTCCCACCCGGCCAGTCGACGGGGCCCCACACGCACCGCCA
>NZ_JBMDXJ010000532.1:0-4324 GCF_048594945.1 Pseudactinotalea sp.
GAATTCGACGGTAGGGGAGCGGATACCGGATCGCGGTATCGCCGCAGGTCACAGCATGTTTCGGCACCCACCGGAAACGAACGGATCTGCGCGTTCGCGTAATGAATAGGTCCGGGGTTCGATTCCCCGAGGCGGCTCGGCGCGTAGGCCCCGATCCGTATGGATACGGGCCTACGTCGTGTCGTGGAGGGTTACTGTCGAGGTGGCGGCATGCGATCAGCGCATGCCCGGACCGAGGGAGTGAACCATGGGGCTCGGAGACAAGATCAAGAACCTCGCCGACGAGGCCGCCGGCAAGGTCAAGGAGGGCGTGGGCGACCTCACCGACAACGAGAAGCTCGAGGCTGAGGGCAAGGCGCAGCAGGCTGAGGCCAACGTGCGCCAGGCGGGTGAGGACGTCAAGGACGGCGTCAGCGACGCCGCCGACAATGTCAAGAACGCCTGGAACAACGCCACGGACAAGTAGTTCACCTCGCCTCTGAGGAGTGCCCGACGGCGGCCCACCGGTTCTCCGGTGGGCCGTTCGTTTGTGTGGAGCGAGATCGCGTCACCGGAAGGCTTTGCGTTGCAGAACTGTCCATCGGGGACATGTGTGCCACGCACGCCGCCGGTGGGTGGATCAGAAGTGTCCATCAAGGACACTTCTGCAACGTGGCGCCGCGACTCGCCGCGCAGTCCCTCGGCCGTGCCGCGACGTGCAACGATCGGACCAGCGGCGACACACCCACCACAGGGGGCGTCCCGCCCTCACGACTGTGCACGCCTGCGAACGGAGCGCCGATGGGGTCAGACGCCGCCGCAGCAGCGCCACGTGACCAAGCCTGGTTCGACGCGCTGTTCGCTGAGCACGCGCGCGCCGTCCACCGCTACTTCCTGCGGCGTGCTCCGCATGACGATGCCGAGGACCTTGCCGCCGACGTACTCTCCACCGCCTGGCGGCGGCGTGACGACGTCCCCGAGGGGCACGAGCTCCCGTGGCTGTACCGCACCGCCGGGTTCGTGCTCGCGAACTACCGGCGCAAGGGCCGGCCGGTCCCGGTCGAGGAGCTGCCCGACGACGTGGACGGCGAGTATGCCGCCGACCCGGCGGACGTCGTGGTCGAGGACGAGAAGGTGCGCACCGTGCTCGCGACGCTGAGCCCGCGGGACCGGCAGATCCTGCTGCTGCACGTCTGGGAGGGGCTCGACGGCGAGGCGTTGGGTCGGGCGCTCGGCATCAGCCGGGGAGGCGCGGCTGCCGCGCTGTCCCGGGCCCGAGCCAGGCTGCGAGACGGCTGGAACGAGCGGGTGGAGGCGTGATGCAACAGCCCGAACCGGCGCCACACATGAGGAAGGGAACGGGCGAGCGCCCCGGCGCCCACGGAAGGACAGCACGATGAGCGACGACGAGAGCCTGGCCAGGCTCCGCGCCGCCGACCCCGCCGCGGGACAGGCGAGCGACCTGGCCGCGCTGCGCCGCGCCGTCGACGCTCGCCTCGAGGACGAGCAACCGAGCACGGTGACACCGCCGGAGCGGCGCGACGAGCTCGCCGCGCGTCGCGAGCGGAGGTCCACCAGGTCCGGCTGGCTGGCGGGCGTGGCGGCTGCGGTGATCGTGGGTGTCGGCGGCTACACGCTGGGCGCGAACGACACCTTCGGGGGCAGCGCGGGAGGCGCCGCCGACTCGGCATACGAGGACAGCGGCGAGGCAGCGAACGACGAGCCGCTCTCCGGTGCGGACGGCGCCGGAGGTTCCGAGGAGGCCGAGATCGAGGGCGGCGAGACGCTGTCCGACGGCGACGACACGATGCCCGTAGGTGGGCGCGTGACGTACGAGGAGTCCGGGCTGTCCGACGAGACCGGCAGTGCGGAGGCGTTTGCCTACGACCCGTCCGGGGCCGCGAGCGCCGAACGCGCTGCCGAGGTCGCGGACGCGTTGGATGTCGCCGGCGATGTCACCGAGACCGGTGGTGCCTGGATGGTCGCCGACGCGGACGGCCGCACCGTGGAGCTGTACGACGACGGCACCGTGACATTCAGCTACGTCGATCCCACGCTCGACCCGTGGGCGTGCAGCGACTGCGACGGTGCCACGCCGGCCGACCCCGTGGAAGCAGCGCGGCAATTCCTCACCACGATCGGGGTGGACCCGAGCGGGCTGCGCTTCGTCGCGGACGAGACCGGGAGCGGCGCCGTGGGCGTCGACGCCTATCCGGAAGGATCGGCCGCGCTGACGTGGAGCATCACCGTGACGGTCGACGGCGTGTACTCGGCCTGGGGATGGCTCGCGCCGCTGGCCTCGCTCGGCAGCTACGACGTGGTGTCGCCGGTCACGGCGGTGGAGCGGCTCACCGATCCGCGATTCGGCGCCCAGCCGAACGGTGATCTGGCGGCCGAGAGCATGGACGCGGATGCGTCACGACCGGGCGCCGTGCCGGAGCCGGGGTCGATACTGCCCTGGCCGGTCGAGGCCCGCACGATCACGGATGCCGAGCTCACGCTGGCGGCGTACCCGCTCGGCGGCGGCACGGTCGCGCTGCTGCCTGCGTGGGCGCTCACGGCCGACGACGGCAGCACCTGGACGGTTCTCGCCGTCACCGAGGACGCGCTGGACTTCGCTGCGGGGTGACCCGCATACCCCCGCGTAGCGATCTCGGCGGTGGGCGTGGACGGCGTCGTCGCAGGGCCTCCAGGGTCGGTAAGTTGGGGCCGTGCCCGACCTGCTCGCCGATCTCAGGGCCGCTGTGCGCGGCGAGGTCGATGCCTCCAGCCGCCGGCGAGCCGAGTACAGCACCGACGCCTCGAACTACCGGGTGGTGCCCGAGGTCGTCGTCTTCCCCCGCAGCACCGAGGACGTGCTCGCCACGCTGGAGGTGGCACGGGCGCATGGCAGCCCGCTGACCTCCCGAGGTGGGGGGACCTCGGTCGCGGGGAACGCCGTCGGGCCGGGTGTGGTGATCGACTTCTCGCGGCACCTCAACAAGGTCCTCGAGATCGACCCGCAGGCGCGCACCGCGCGGGTGCAACCGGGCACCGTGATGAGCACGCTGCAGGCGGCGGCCAAGCCGCACGGGCTGCGGTTCGGCCCGGATCCCTCCACGCAGAACCGTTGCACGATCGCCGGGATGATCGGCAACAACGCGTGCGGCCCGCACGCGGTCGCCTACGGACGCACCGCCGACAACACGCGCAGCCTCGACGTGGTCGATGGCACCGGGCGGCGCTTCACCGCCGGGCGTGGCGACCTCGCGGCGATCCCCGGTCTCGCCGAGCTCGTGTCCGCGAACCTCGCGATGATCCGCACCGAGTTCGGCCGGTTCGGCCGCCAGGTGTCCGGCTACTCGCTCGAGCACCTGCTCCCGGAGAACGGGCGCGACCTCGCCAAGTTCCTCGTCGGGACCGAGGGAACCCTGGTCACGGTGCTGGAGGCGACCGTGGACCTGGTGCCGATCCCGGGCTCGCCCACGATCGTGGCACTTGGCTACCCGGACAGGCCCGCGGCCGCGGACGCGGTGCCGGCGATGCTGGCGCACCGGCCGCTTGCGGTCGAGGGCCTCGACGACCGGCTGCTCGATGTGGTGCGGCGCCACTCGTCCGCACCGATCCCCGACCTACCCGACGGCGCCGGGTGGCTGCTGGTCGAGGTGGGCGGCGAGACGCAGGAGGAGGCGTACGCGAACGCGGAGGCGCTCGTGCGCGACGCCGGCACCTCCGCCGTCCGGATCATCCCCGCAGGGTCGGAGGCCACCCGGATCTGGCAGATCAGGGCCGACGGCGCAGGGCTGGCCGGGCGCACGCCGTCGGGCGCGCAGGCGTGGCCGGGCTGGGAGGACGCCGCGGTGCCGCCCGAGCGGCTCGGCGCCTACCTGCGCGAGTTCAACGCCTTGCTGGACCGCTACGGCGTGGACGGCCTGCCGTACGGGCACTTCGGCGACGGCTGCATCCACGTGCGCATCGACCTGCCGCTGGACCGGCCGGGCGGCGAGGCCATCTTCCGGGACTTCATGCACGATGCTGCGGCCCTGGTGGCCAGCCACGGCGGGTCGCTCTCGGGCGAGCACGGCGACGGTCGCGCGCGCGGCGACCAGCTGCCCTACATCTACTCGCCCGAGGCGATCGGGCTGTTCGAGCAGGTCAAGGGCCTGTTCGACCCGCGCGACCTGCTCAACCCCGAGGTGGTGGTGCGCCCGCAGCCGGTCGCGGCGAACCTGCGCCGCCCGCACGCCACACCGCTGCCGCTCGCCCGCGGTGGCTTCGCCTTCGAGCACGATGGCGGCGACCTCACCACAGCCGTGCACCGGTGCGTGGGCGTGGGGAAGTGCCGGGTCGAGCAGACGGCGGCGGG
>NZ_JBMDXJ010000533.1:0-5904 GCF_048594945.1 Pseudactinotalea sp.
CCGCGACCGCACGATCGCCAGCGCCTGGAGCCTGCGCGCCCGGCCGGGTGCCCCGGTGAGCACGCCGCTCACGTGGGAGCAGCTCGCCGAGGTCACCGATCCGCGCGACCTCAACCTCACCACGGTGCCGGACCGCCTGGCGGACGGCGACCCGTGGTTCGGAATGGACGACGAGGCGTTCTCGTTGCAGCCCTTGCTCGATCTCTGGGAGACCCTCCCGGGAGGTGAGCTGAACTTCCCACCCGATTACCCCAAGATGCCCGGCGAACCGCCGCGCGTGCAGCCCAGCAAGAAGGTAGCCGCGCACTGGGACGCCGAGGGCAACCGGATCGAGGACTGAGGGACCGACGCCCGTGCACGAGAACCGGCCGGACTGGCTGACCACGCTGATCGACCGGTTGCGCACCGAGACCGGTGCCGCCCTGCTGCTCGCCGGCTTCGCGCTGATCGCGCTGATCTGGGCGAACTCGCCGTGGTCGGCGTCCTACGAGGCACTGTGGCACACGCCCCTGGGGATCCATCTGGGTGGCACCGGCATCGAGCTCGACCTGCACCACTGGGTCAACGACGGCCTGATGGTGCTGTTCTTCTTCCTCATCGGCCTGGAGGTGCGGCAGGAGCTCGCGGTCGGGTCGTTGCGCGAGCGACGGCGGGCGCTGGTGCCCCTGGTCGCCGGTCTCACCGGTGTACTGGTGCCGGCCGCGATCTACCTCGCGATCGCCGGACGTGAGGCTGCGAGCGGCTGGGGTGTGGTGATCGGCACCGATACCGCGTTCCTCCTCGGCGTGCTGGCCTTGGTGGGTCCGGCGATGTCGAACCAGCTCCGGGTGTTCCTGCTGACGCTCACCGTGGTGGACGACTTCCTGGCCGTCGCCGTGATCGGCGTGGTCTACAGCGAGGACCTCAAACTGGTCCCGTTGCTGGTCGCGGTGGCGACGCTCGGACTGCTGGCGCTGCTCGGGCGGTCCAGGATGTGGCGCAGCGCGCCGTACGTCGTGCTGGTGGTGGTGCTGTGGGGAGCCACGCTGGTCTCCGGTGTGCACCCCTCGCTGGCCGGGATGGCAGCGGGCCTCCTGGTTCCCGCGGCCATGACGCAACGGCGCCACGTCGAGGACGCCAAGATGCTGTTCCGGGACTACTGGCAGTCGCCCGAGGCGCGGGTCGCGCGCACGGTCAGGGCCGGTCTCGCACGATCGATCTCCGTCAACGAGCGCCTTCATGACGTGCTCCGCAGCCCGGTCTCGCTCGTGGTCGTCCCGATCTTCGCGCTCGCGAACGCGGGCGTCGACCTGCGCGGCGGTGTCTTCGCCACCGCCTTGGCCTCGCCGATCACGTGGGGTGTGGTCGCCGGCCTGGTGATCGGCAAGCTGGTGGGCATCTCGTTGGGTGCCTGGGCGTCGGTCCGGCTGGGGTTGGGTCGCCTTCCCGACGGCGTGGGGCCGGGCAGCGTGCTCGGCGGCGCGACCCTCTCGGGCATCGGGTTCACGATGGCGCTGCTGATCATCAGCCTCGCGCTGGAAGGCGAGCAGGCCGACGACGCCACGATCGGCGTGCTGATCGCGCTCGTGCTCTCGACGGCGCTGGGCGCCCTGGTCTTCAGGCTCGCCCGGGTGCGCTGGGGTGAGACGACGGCAGATCTTCCGACACGGCTCACGCCCGATGTCGATCCCGATCGCGACCACGTGCGCGGCGACCCGGACGCCCCGGTCACCGTGGTGGAGTACCTCGACTTCGAGTGCCCGTTCTGTGCCCGCGCCACCGGCATGTGGAAGGACCTGCACACCCACTTCGGTGACCGGGTCCGCTACGTGGCCCGACACCTGCCGCTCGACGAACCGCACCCGCATGCGCGCCTCGCGGCGGTGGCATCCGAGGCCGCTGCTCGGCAGGAGCGGTTCTGGGAGATGCACGACCTGCTGTTCGCGCACCAGTCCCATCTGACGCAGGCGGACCTGCGCGGCTACGCCGACGACCTCGGCCTCGACATGGAGGCCTTCGACGCGGACTGCGAGGATCCCGACCTGTTCGACCTCGTCGAGCGTCAGGAGCGCGGCGCACACGCCTCCGGTGCACGCGGCACGCCCACCTTCTTCCTCAACGGCATCCGCCACCGCGGCCCGCACGACGCCCGCACCCTCATCGCTGCGCTGGAGAGTCCCGAGTCAGCCGCTGCCGCCCGCCGACGATCGTGAGAACTGGCACGATGACGGGCATGGACCTTCCCGTGATGCCCCCGGTCAAGCCGATGCTGGCGAAGGCTGCCAAGGCGATCCCGGCCGGTGACCTCGCCTACGAGCCGAAGTGGGACGGCTTCCGGTCGATCATCTTCCGCGACGGTGATGACGTGGAGATCGGCTCCCGGAACACCAAGCCGATGACCCGGTACTTCCCGGACGTGGTCGAGGCTGCCCGCGCTCACCTGCCCGCGCGATGCGTGGTCGACGGCGAGATCGTGGTCGCGGTCGACGACCGGCTGGAGTTCGAGGTGCTGCAGCAACGCGTGCACCCGGCTGCGAGCAGGGTGACGCGGCTCGCCGAGGAGACGCCGGCGAGCTTCGTGGCGTTCGATCTGCTCGCACTCGGCGACGAGGACCTCACCGGCCTGCCGTTCGCCGACCGGCGTGCCCGGCTGGAGGAAGCGCTGGCCGATACGGCTGCACCGGTTCACCTGACCCCGCTCACGCGCGACCCCGAGGTGGCGGCCAGCTGGTTCGAGCAGTTCGAGGGCGCCGGTCTCGACGGCGTGATCGCCAAGCCGCTCGACGGCACGTATCAGCCGGACAAGCGCACGATGATGAAGATCAAGCACCAGCGCACCGCCGATTGCGTGGTGGCTGGCTACCGGGTGCACACCTCCGGTCCTGACGCGATCGGCTCGCTGCTGCTGGGCCTGTACAACGACGACGGCGACCTCGCCTCGGTGGGTGTGATCGGCTCCTTCCCGGCGGCGCGCCGCAAAGAGCTGTTCTCTGAGATGCAGGAGCTGGTCACGACCTTCGACGAGCACCCGTGGGCGTGGGCCAAGCAGGAGGCCGGGACTCGCACACCGCGCGCCGGGGAGGGCAGCCGCTGGAACAGCGGCAAGGACCTCTCGTTCGTCCCGCTGCGACCCGAGCGTGTGGTCGAGGTGCGTTACGAGCACATGCAGGGAGGCCGGTTCCGGCACATGGCCCAGTTCAACCGCTGGCGCCCGGATCGGGAGCCACGCTCGTGCACGTTCGACCAGCTCGAGGAGCCGGTCAGCTACGACCTCGGCGACATCCTCGGCTGACCACGGCCAGGCTCAGCCGAGCGGGGTGCTCGCCTCGACCAGGTAGCGCGGTGCGCCAGCAGGGCCCTCGCCGAGGTGGGAGGACATCAACGCGATCGCGCCCGGCCGCCAGCTCGGGCCGCGGTAGACCGCCAGCGCCCGGACCGCCTCGGCGAGCACGCTCGCTGCACCGGCACGCGCACGGCGGCCGGTCCGCGCCACCGTCACGTGCGGGCGGGGCGGCCCGTCGTGGGTCTCATGGTCCAGCAGCTGCTGCGCCCCAGTCATCAGGCCCTGCACACCCGCGACGTCGCCGGCCAGGCCCAACCACAGTGTGCGGCCGGAGAACGCGCCCGCACCGCTGAGCGCGATCTGCGGCGCCGCGCTGCGCTGCGCGAGCGTCGCGAGCCCAGTGGTCAGGTCCGGGACCGCACCCTCGGGAACGTCGCCGTAGAACGCCAGCGTCAGGTGCAGATTCTCCCGCGGCACCCACCGCAACGATTCGGCGGCCCCACCGCGCACTGCGGCGAGGCCGTACTCGAGGTGGTCGAGCACCGCATCCGGCGGCACGAGCGCCGCGAACATCCTCACAGCCACGGCACCACCAGGTCGGCTCGTTCGCGGGTGGCGGCGATCAGCCGAGCATTGACCTCGTCGGAGCCGAACGTGAACGTGCTCGCCAGCTCCGGCGTCTTGCCGTTCGCGACGTGTCGCTCGAACAGCCGACGGCGCCGCAGCTCGGGATCGGTGTCCAGGAACCAGGTCTCGTCCAGCACCTCGCGGACCCGGCGCCACGGGTCGTCGTCGACGAGCAGATAGTTGCCCTCTGTGAGCACCACCCGCACCTGCGGCGCCACCGGGATCGCCGACCCGACCGAAGACTCCTGCTGCCCCCGCACGTACATGGGCGCGTACACCACTGCCTCGTCCGGGTCCCGAAGGCGACGAAGCAGCGCGAGGTAGCCCCCGCCGTCGAAGGTGTCGATCGCCCCCTTCC
This sequence comes from Pseudactinotalea sp., assembly GCF_048594945.1. NCBI lineage: Bacteria > Bacillati > Actinomycetota > Actinomycetes > Micrococcales > Cellulomonadaceae > Pseudactinotalea > Pseudactinotalea sp. Next base: position 4,248 of record NZ_JBMDXJ010000533.1, read on the forward strand.
GCTCGGCACGGCCGAGCCGCGCGAGCTCGGCGTTCGCGAGATGGAACCCATCCATCGGGACGACCGCGGTGCTCACCCCGGTCTCGCTCAGCATCTCGGCGAGCGCTCCGGTCAGCGTCGACTTACCGGACCCCGGCTCCCCCACGACGCCGACGATCACACGGCTGCGCCGGGCCGCGAGCTCCAGCACCCGGTCGCGCAGACCGCCGACCAGCTCGGTCGTGGCGCTCATGCCCGCTGCGCGGCAGCTGAGGCGTACAGGCACAGCGTGGCGGCCATCGCCAGGTTGAGGCTCTCAGCCTTGCCATGGATCGGGATGCGCACCACGGCGTCAGCGAGCCCGCGAGCCTCCGCGCTGAGCCCGTGTGCCTCGTTTCCGAACACCCACAGGGACGGCACCTCCAGCGGCGCCTCCTCGAGCGGGATGTCTCCGGCGCCGTCAGCGGCAAACACCTGCAATCCGGCCGCCCGTGCAGCCTCGACCACCTCGGTCAGGCTCGCCCCTTCATGGATCGGTAGGTGGAACAGCGAGCCGGCGGTCGAGCGCACCACCTTGGGGTTGTGCTGCTCGACGCTCGCAGCGGTGAGCACCACGGCGTCGGCGCCCGCGGCATCGGCAGCCCGGATCACGGTGCCGGCGTTGCCCGGATCGCGGACCTCCGCGAGGCACGCGACCAGACGCGTGCCCTCGAGCGCGTCGGCGAGTGGAGTCGCGCCGGCCGTGTGCACGACAGCGAGCACGCCCTGAGCGTCCGGACTCATCTCGGCGAGCACCTCGGGGGCAGCGAGGTGGGTGTACACCTCCGCAGCCGTAGCCGCGTCGAGGATCTCGGGGTAGCGCTGCGACGCCTCGACCGTGAGATAGACGTCGCGAACCGCGCCTGCGGCGTAGCGCACGGCCTCGCGCACCCCCTGAGGGCCCTCGACGAGGTACTGACCGCTGCGCTGTCGCGCCGACCTCCGGGCCAGCGCACGGATGGCCTTGACCCTGTCGGCACGCGGGTTCGTCATGATCTCGGGCACCGGACCATTGTGGTGCACGCGGACCTCCTCGGACTCTCCACCAGGCAGCGCCGAATCCGGCACACACTGCCTGCGAGGGTGGTCCCATGCGCCGCCGCCTCAGCCCAGGAGTGCTCGCGATCATCTGCGTCGGCCTCCTGGTCCCCGCCCTGGGTGTGGTGCTGGCGATCGGCCTGGTCCCCGGCCGGAGCACGTCGACGGAGCCGAGCAGCCTTGCGACAACTCGCTCCGAGTCCCGCTCCAACGCCACCACCGAGGTTCCACCCGGGACCGGCGAGGTCCACGAGAGCGACTACCGCGATGGTGGGGACCGACCGGGAGACGCCCCAGTCCCACGCGACGCCGACCTCACGCAGGCCGAGATCGAGGCGTTTCTGCAGACGAGCGCCGCAGCCGCTGTCGGGACGACCTGCACCTCGGAGGAGGTGACGCTCTCCCTCCGTGTCGTCGACGCAGCCGCCGGGACGATATTCGGGTATCTCCTCGCCCACGCCTCCGAGCCCTGCGACCTCGCGGGGTGGCCCGGTGTGGGTGCCCGCGGCGAGTGGGGTGATCCGCTGCCGATGGAGATCGAGCCCGAGGCGCGCGGCTGGGACGGAACCCCGCTCGAGGCCGACGTGATCACGCTGGCGAC
>NZ_JBMDXJ010000534.1:0-6103 GCF_048594945.1 Pseudactinotalea sp.
TGTACGTGCCGAACGGGCGAGCGCTGGAGGACCCCCACTATCTCTACAAGCTGGACTGGCTGCGGGCACTGCGCTCGGCCGCCGCGGCCTGGCCCACCGAGCCCACCGTGGTGATGGGCGACTGGAACGTGGCACCCACCGACGCCGACGTGTGGGACCCCGGCTTCTTCGAGGGCAAGACCCACGTGTCCGCGCCTGAGCGGGAGGCGCTCGCCTCGCTGTCTGAGGCCGGGTTCGCCGAGCTCACCGCCGCCGCCACGCCGGGCCGGTTCACCTACTGGGACTACCAGCAGCTTGCGTTCCCGAAGAACCGCGGCATGCGGATCGACCTCGCGTTCGGCAACGCCGCGTTCGCCGAGCGGCTGCAGCGGGTCGAGATCGACCGTGAGGAGCGCAAGGGCAAGGGCACGTCCGATCACGTCCCGGTCATTCTCGATCTCGACGGCGGAGCGGCCTGAACAGACAGGTACCCATCCTGGATGGGCACCTCTGACCTGTCGCTGCTCGGGCGAGGTCACCGATGCCAGATAGTGTTTCGCGCATGGGTCAGCCGCCAGCATCATGGCCGAGCCCTGACCAGCCGCCGTACGGGCAGCCGGCCGGGGCTCCGGCCTCACCGACCCCTGGCTACGGTCAGCAGGGTTCGCAGCAGGCCTGGCAGGACCCCTCGGGTGCGCCGCAGGGGCCCCCGGTGCCCCAGATCCCGCAGATGCCGACCCATCAAGGCGCCACTGCGCCGTCGGGACAGAGCATGTACGGCGCTCGGCCTGCCGAGCAGCCCGTGCAGCAGCAGGGCGGGTACGGGTCCTTCACGTTCCCGGTCGCGCCGAAGCATAAGCTGGAGCCGCTCGCGGTCGCGGGCGTGGCCACATCGCCGCTCGGTCCGGTGGGGATCGCGCTCGGGCTGCTCGCACGCAACCGCATCAAGCAGACGCGGCGGCGCAGCATGAACCTCGCGTGGACCGGCGTGGCGCTCGGCGCGCTGTTCACGGTGGGGTGGGCGCTGCTGACGGCGGTGCTGTCGCTGAACGGAACCATCGACCGCGCGCTCGAGAGCCCGCAGCCCGGGAACGTGTCGTCGCCCCGCACGATCGCGGCCGCCAACCTCGCGGTGGGCAACTGCATCCAGACGCTGCCGCCCGCGCAGCAGGTGGGCGAGGTCCGCCTGGTGCCCTGCGCCGAGGAGCACGCCGCGCAGGTCGTCAGCCTCCACGCGCTGTCCGGCCAGTTCCCGGGCGCTGATCAGCTCGCCACCGACGCAACCTCCACCTGCACCGCCGATGTCGAGCAGCTCGACGCCGGGGATGCCTCGTTCGTGCCTTGGTACCTCGTCCCGTCAGAGATCGGCTGGGACCAGGGCAACACCCAGGTGGTCTGCCTGCTCCGCGCAGATGCCGGCCCCCTCGACGTCGATCTCGTGAATTCCTAGGAAGGGGAACAGATGAGCACGCCATGGAACCCGTCGGGCCAGGACCCGCAGAACCCCGGTCAGCCGGGGCAGCCGGGGCAGGACCCGCAGCAGCCAGGACAGCAGCCTGGCCAGCAGCCTGGCCAACCGCAGCAGCCGGGCTACGGTCAGCCGCAACAGCCGGGCCAGGCGCCTAGTTACGGGGCGTCCTCGCAGCCGGGGCAGCCCGGCCAGACGCCCAGCTATGGGGCGTCCTCCCAGCCGGGGCAGCCCGGCCAGCCGCCGCAGCAGCCTGGCTACGGTCAGCCGCAACAGCCGGGGCAGCCGAGCTTCGGTCAGCCGCAGCAGCCTCAGCAGCCCGGCCAGCCGGCCTTCGGCCAGCAGCCGGGTCAGCAGCCGGGTCAGCCGGCCTTCGGGCAGCAGCCCGGGCAGCCGGGTGGCTTCGGTCAGCCGAGCCAGCCGGGACAGCCGCCGTTCGGCGCGTCATCGCAGCCGGGCTACGGCGGGTATGGCGGTGCGGGTGGCCCCGGTGGCCAGCCGCCGAAGAAGAGCCCGATGCCGATCATCATCGGTGTGGTCGTCGGCATCGCCGTGATCGTGGGCATCTTCTTCGCGATCCGCGCGCTCACCGGCGGCGGCACCGAGGACCCCACGGCTGATCCGACCACCACCCAGGAGCCGACCGACGACCAGGAGCCCACGGACGACCAGGAGCCGACCGACGACACGGAGCCGACCGACGACGGCGGTGGCGTCACCGAGATCTCCGACCTCGAGCTCGTGCCGGGCGACTGCCTGGTCAGCCTGGAGTACAACGACAACCAGATGCTCGAGTCCGTTCCGTGCGACCAGCCGCACGCGGCTGAGGTCGTCGCCGAGCAGACCACCGACGAGGCGGACTTCCCGGGCGAGGACGTGCTCGAGGCTGAGTCGAAGGAGTTCTGCACCGACGCGGTGGCGACCTTCTTCGACGCCGTCGGCGACTCGCAGAACGTCAACTTCACCTACATGTGGCCGACCGAGGGCACGTGGGAGTACGGCGACCGCAAGTCCACCTGCATCATGACGGCGATCAACGGCTCCATGTTCACCGGCAGCTTCATCGACGGTGACGTGACGGTCGACTGACACCCACCACAGACTGGCCCCGCTCGTATGCTCCGAGCGGGGCCAGTTGCTGTCTGAGCCGGCGGACTCCTACGCCGGTTCGCCTGACATCGCCGCGCCCGAGGTCACGTCGAGCCCGGCGGCATCGAGCGACTCGGGACGGTCGACCACCACGTGATCGCCGTCGGCCACCTGGCCACTCAGCAGCAGTCGGGCGAGCTTGTCGCCGATCTCCCGCTGGATCAGGCGGCGCAGTGGGCGGGCGCCATAGGAGGGGTCGTAACCTTCCAGCGCGAGCCACTCGCGAGCCGCCGGCGTGACCTCCAGGGTGAGGCGCCGGTCGGCGAGGCGTTCGGCCAGCCGCGCGACCTGCAGGTCGACGATGCTGCCGAGCTCCTCGACGCTCAGCGGGTCGAACAGCACGATCTCGTCGAGCCGGTTGAGGAACTCGGGCTTGAAGGAGGCCCGCACGAGGCTCATCACGGCCTCGTTCTTGGCGCCGGCGTCCAACGTCTCGTCGACCAGGAACTGCGAGCCCAGGTTCGAGGTGAGCACGAGGATGACGTTCCTGAAGTCCACGGTGCGGCCCTGGCCGTCGGTGAGACGACCGTCGTCGAGCACCTGCAGCAGGATGTCGAACACCTCGGGGTGAGCCTTCTCGACCTCGTCGAGGAGCACCACCGAGTAGGGCCGGCGGCGTACCGCCTCGGTGAGCTGACCGCCCTCTTCGTAGCCGACGTACCCGGGAGGGGCTCCGACGAGTCGCGCGACCGAGTGCTTCTCGCTGTACTCGCTCATGTCGATCCGCACGATGGCGCGCTCGTCGTCGAACAGGAAGTCGGCGAGCGACTTCGCGAGCTCGGTCTTGCCCACACCGGTGGGCCCGAGGAACAGGAACGAGCCGAGCGGTCGGTCGGGGTCCGCGATGCCGGCGCGGGAACGCCGTACCGCATCCGAGACCACCCGCACCGCGGCCTGCTGCCCGATGAGGCGCCGTCCGAGCACCCCCTCCATCCGCAGCAGCTTCTCGGTCTCGCCCTGCAACAGCCGCCCGGTCGGGATCCCGGTCCAGGCGGCGACCACCTCGGCCACCTCCTCCGGCCCGACGTACTCGGCCACCATCGGCGCCTGCTTCGACCCGGTCTCCGCCTGCGCCTCGGCCTGCTCGGCCTCGGCGATCTCGCGCTCGACGGCGGGAATCTCGCCGTAGAGCAGCCGCGATGCCTTGTCGAGGTCTCCCTCGCGCTGGGCACGCTCGGCATCGGTGCGCAACTCGTCGAGCTTCTTGCGTGCCTCACCGATCTGGTTGAGTCCCGAGCGCTCGGCCTCCCAGCGGGCGGTCAGCGAGGTCAGCTCCTCGCTCCGGTCGGCGAGGTCGGCGCGCAGCTTCTCGAGCCGCTGGCGAGTGGCCGGGTCCTCGGTGCCCCCCTCGGACAGGTAGGCCTCCTCCATCTTCATGCGGTCGACCTCGCGCCGGAGCTGGTCGATCTCCACGGGTGAGGAGTCGAGCTCCATGCGCAGCCGCGAGGCAGCCTCGTCCACCAGATCGATCGCCTTGTCGGGCAGCTGCCTGCCGGTGATGTAGCGGTCGGAGAGCGTGGCGGCGGCCACGAGGGCGCCGTCGGAGATCGTCACGTTGTGGTGCGCCTCGTAATTGGGGGCGATGCGGCGCAGGATCGCCACCGTGTCCTCCTCGCGCGGCTCGCCCACGAACACGTGCTGGAACCGACGCTCCAGCGCGGGGTCCTTCTCGATGTATTCGCGGTACTCGTCCAGCGTGGTGGCGCCGATCATGCGGAGCTCGCCGCGGGCGAGCATCGGCTTGAGCATGTTGCCGGCGTCCATCGCTCCGTCTCCACCGGCGCCGGCCCCGACCACGGTGTGCAGCTCGTCGATGAAGGTGACGATCTCGCCGTCGGAGTCCTTGATCTCGTCGAGGACGGCCTTGAGCCGCTCCTCGAACTCGCCGCGGTACTTGGCGCCTGCGAGCATCGCGCCGAGGTCGAGCGCGATCAGGCGCTTGCCGTTCAGTGACTCGGGGACGTCGCCGTCCACGACCCGCTGTGCGAGGCCCTCGACGACGGCGGTCTTGCCGACGCCCGGCTCACCGATGAGCACGGGGTTGTTCTTGGTACGACGCGAGAGCACCTGCACCACCCGCCGGATCTCGGAATCCCGGCCGATGACCGGGTCGATCTTGCCCTCGCGGGCGCGAGCGGTGAGGTCGGTGCCGTACTTCTCCAGGGCCTGGAAGGTGCCCTCCGGGTCGGCCGAGGTGACCTTGCCCGAGCCGCGCACTGCGGGGAGCCGCTCCACCAGCACGTCCCGCTCGGCCCCGGCGGCGCGCAGGATCTCACCGGCCGCGCCGGCGTCCTTGGCCAGCGCGAGCAGCAGGTGCTCGGTGGAGACGTACTCATCGCCCAGTGCGCCGGCTTCCTGGGACGCCGCGCTGAGCACGGTGAGGAGCCCGCGGGCGGCCTGGGGCTGATTGACGCTCGCCCCCGAAGCCGACGGCAGGGCTGCGAGGGCACCCTGCAGCTGCTGCCCGATCGCGCCACGGTTGACGCCGGCGGCGTCGAGCAGCGCGTTGGCCACGCCTCCCTGCTGCTCAAGGAGGGCCGCGAGCAGATGTACCGGCTCCAGCTGCGGGTTCCCTGCGGTCGATGCCGTCTGCAGCGCGGCCGCCATCGCCTCCTGCGACTTGGTGGTGAGCTTGGTGTCCATCGAACCTCCGAAGGTTGTGAAATCTGAGTCCATCCAGGACAACCCCGCTAGAGTTGAGTCTATTCCGCTCAACTCTGGATGCACCAGCCCGCCGGGCAGATGTACCCATCACCAGAACCTTGCCCGGCGAGGCTCCGTGCGTGCAAGACTGACGAATGTCTGGGCCGGGGCTCCGGCCACTCATCTAGTGAGGGGTACCACTCATGGGATTCGATGCGTTCAAGGACAAGGTCTCCCAGAAGGTCAACGAGGTCGTCGGCAACGAGGAGCAGACCGACAACGCGCTCGACCAGGCACAGAAGTTCGTCAACGAGAAGACCGGCGACAAGTACGCCGACAAGGTCGAGCAGGGGCGCGACTTCATCGACGGCAAGGTGGGCGACGAGCGCGCCTGACCACTCCCCCACACTGAAGGCCGGCTCCCGTACGGGGCCGGCCTTCGGCATCTCTGGCGCGCGACGGAACGGGGTCGCGGACGCCTCAGGAGCGGTGAGTGCAGTCCCACCCCGGGCAGGCCTGTGGGACCACACTCACCTCCCGACCGCACGGGTGGGATCACACTCACCGCTGCGGCGCCAACTGGGCTGGCCTACGCTCGCCGACATGTCAGCTGACCTCGTGATCCGTGGCGCACGCCTGCTCGGCGGCGACGCGCCGGTGGACATCGTGGTCGACAACGGTCGGATCGCCTCGATCGACCGTTCATGCTCGACGGCGTCCGGCCGGGCTCTCGAGGCTGAGGGACGTTGGGTGATGCCCGGGTTGTGGGACTTCCACGTCCACCCCACGGATTGGGCCGCGGTGGGTCATCGGCTGGACCTGCGGGCCGCGGAGTCGGTCGACGCGTGCCTCGAGGCGATCGCC
>NZ_JBMDXJ010000535.1:0-4331 GCF_048594945.1 Pseudactinotalea sp.
GGACCCGGTACTCAGCACCCGCCTTCTGCAGCGGCCCGAGCGCGGGACCCAGGAGCAGCGCCAGCACCGGGACACCGCACGCAACGATCACAGCGAGCAGTGCCGAGATCTGGAACAGGAGCACCGTGATCGTCACGTACGCGACGACCGCGCCCACGCCGGGCCCCGTCACCGTGAGGCTGCGCCCGAGCGTCCACGCATCGACGTTGCCGATGGCCACGACCTCGCCGGCTCGCCGTGCCTGGGTGGCGCCGAGCCGGATCGACTGCTCGGAGAGCACGGACACGGTGCGGAACGCGGCGTCCATGCGCACCTTCGTCATGGTCCGGTGCCGCCAGATGCTCACCCCGGCGAGTACCACGGCCGAGCCCACCAGTGCCGCGGACCAGGCGAGCACCACGCCACGGTCGGCTCCGGCGAGCGCGTCGACGGCCCGCGAGAGCAGGTACGGCGGCACTACCAAGCCGACCATGTAGAGCGTGCCGAGCACCGCACCGAGCGTCACCCGCGGCCACTGACGACGCACCAACCACCCGAGATAGGACCACGGCCCCCGGAACTGCGGCACCGCGTCCGCGGGTCTGGGAGCGGTGCTCATGAGTCCACCCAACCAGAGAGCGGAGTCGACGCCGTCGTCACACCGGGAGCGAGGGACCTTCAGATCGACATCAGGGAAGTTCCCAGAAGGGACTGCGCAGGCCGCAGCTGTCCAGCAGGCTCTGGTTGTAAATCGCGGGTGTGAGGCTCGAAGGTCGCCTCGAGCCGATCTCCGTACCACGGCTTGGCGAGCTGCCAGACCTGCGTAGCGCCGGCGATGTAGCCGACGCCGGGTCTGTGCTGGTCGGTCCAGCGCTGGGCGTGGTCGCGGTCGCAGAAGGTGCGGATCATCGTGCAGGTGCCGACGACGACGTCGTCCCACCACTGGGCTCCAGGTCGGGGGAATCTCACGGCCAGCTCGTCGGTTGGCGCCAGGTGGGGGTCAGGCTGGTAGCTCAGCGCCGTGCCGCAGTCCGGGCAGGCAGTGTCGATGTAGGCCGCGGACAGCTCGTGCTCGAGGCTCGCTCCGACGTCGCCGTTCGCCCTGCTTCTACGACCGGGGCGGCGCTTGCGGGAAACGGGCATGGAGGGAGCGTGGCCGACTGCGAGCGGCGCCCGAAAGACCGTGCGAGCGATCTGTGGACAACCCTCTCCACCGCCGTGCCCTGTGGATAAGTAGCGCTGCGGAGGGCATCCCGGGTCGTGCGCCACACGCGATGTCAGACCTCGGTGACAGGCTCATGGCAACGAGATCGAAGCAGTGTCGGTGCCTCGTGCGAGGCTCCGACCAGGACAGATCACCAGTCGCGGAGGAGGTGGGAATCGTGTCGCAGACCGTCGCCGACGATACCTGCCCGGAGCCGATCCCGCTCGAGGCGATGTCGCGTGAGCAGCTGCTCGAGCTCCTCACCGACCTGCTGCCCGCGCGACCGCACGACTGGGAGCCGCCCGAGGACGAACTCGCGCTCGCGCCTGACTGGCTGGCGGAGCTCGAGCAGCCAGAACTTGGACCTGGTTCGTGGCTGGGCGAGCTGCCGCCGTCGCGTACGTTGCTCGCCGAGCTCGAACAGCTGCCCGAGGACGCGATCGACAACGACTTCGACGCCGTCGAGGTGGTCGCGCACTGGGACCGCCTCGAGGCGTACTGCGCCTCGCAGAAGCGGCTGGCGGCCGCGGCGCTGGCACGTCGGGACCAGATGGCCCACGGGCTGGCCGGGCTGGACCGCTTGCGGAAGCGGGATGCCCGCGGCCGCGGGGTGGTGATCTCCAACCCGTGCATCGCCGGCGACGAGATCGCCATGCGTCTCGGCATCACCAGGCGTGCCGCGCGACGGCTCATCAACTCGGGGCAGGTCATGCGACATGTCGGCATCCCCACCCGTGAAGCATTCGAGGCCGGGAGGATCAGCGCCGTCAAGGCGGACATGATCCTGGACGCGCTGACTGACCTGTCGGCGGATGCTGCCCTCGACGTGCAGGACGAGGTGCTGGACAAGGCGCCGCACGTGCCGTCGGGGACAGTGCGCCGCGACCTGACCAAGGCGTGCGCGATGGTCGATCCTGACGAGTTCGAGGACAGATGCGCGCAAGCGAAGCGAACGCGGCGCGTCGACCGCCCACGAGCTCTGCCGCACGGCATGGCGTCCCTGTACGCGGTGATGCCAGCTGCGGAGGCGATGACTGTCTACCGTGCATTGGAGGCTGCAGCGCGGTCAGCGAAGGCCGGCGGCGATGAACGAACCATGGACCAGTTCCGTGCTGATGCACTGGCACTGCTGGGCGCCACGGCGATCGAGTCGGGGTGGATCGGCCCGTGCGACGGCGTTGAGTGCGGTCGCGTGCCTGATGCCGGACCGGTGGCCGACGCCGTCGGCGGAGCCGAGTGCACAGACTCCGAGGATGTCCCGCGGATGCGCGTGGGAACGATCGGCGGCCGGGCTGCCCACGTCCGCGTGACGGTGCCGTTCACGAGCTTGATGACCGGCACCGACGAGGGCGGCTCCGACCCGCCGGGGGTCAACGAACCCGCCGACCTCGAGGGGTACGGGCCGATCCCGGCATCGGTAGCGCGAGCGCTCGCGGCGGGCAACACGTGGCAGCGTCTGGTGCGCGATCCGGTCGACAACTCGGTGCTTGAGCTGTCCACGACGCGCTACAAGCCTCCACCCGCGATGGCCGACCTGATTCGGGCGACGCACCCCCAGTGCGTTCGCCCAGGATGCGGCGTCAGCTCGGACTCCTGCGACCTGCATCACGAGATCCCGTGGCCGATCGGTCCGACGACGGCACGCAACATGGCGCCTGGGTGCCGGCCTGACCACCTGCTGCTGACGCATGCCGGTTGGTACTACACGTACAACGTCGCCGACCGCAGTCGCTCGTGGACCACCGCCACGGGGCATCGGTACATCGAGTTCGTCGATGGCAAGGTCGTCATGGAGAAGCCGCTCCCCGAGCCTCCGCCGACCCTGCCAGCCGGCCTCGACGATCCGCCGCCATTCTGAGGCGTCGCGCGAACCCCGCGGAAGGCGAAGGCGACCAGGTGACCTGGCGACCGGGCGCACGCCGTCACTCTCTCGTGAGTGCGCGGCTCCGATTCCAGCGCCCGGTCGCTCTCGCCGCCCGGTGAGCTAGCCCAACCCGGCCCTCACCTAGACGCTAGTCCTCGTCGTCGGAGTCCGACTCGCTGATCTCGCCGGGCGCGCCCCCAGGGACCGGTGGCACGCCCGGCTCACGCGTCTGCCTCGGCCTCTTCCTCGTGGGACCTTTCCCCTCCGACGACGCCTTCCGCTTTCTCGTGGGCGCCTTCCTCGTGGGCGCTTTCCTCGTGGACGTCTTCGCCGAGCGACCCGTCACATTCGCGGTCGTCGGGACTTCCCTGCGGAGGTACTCCAGCAGGAGCTGGGTCGCGTCGATCGCGACCCCCTCGTCGAGCTCGTGATAGTCGCGGAGCCTGTTCGCCAGGGACGCGGCATCGCCCCCATGCTTGAGGAAGACTCCGAGGTTCTCGATCGAATCGACCCACGCGTACCCGGGGCGATCGTTGAAGTCGATGTTCGCACCGACGAGTTCGGTCATGTACTTGAACGTCAGGTAGCAGCCCAGGCACGGACGCTTCTTGCCCGAGATTGACGCAGGCCCGGGCCACCGAGCCTTCAACAGCAGCCACATCAGATTCTGCTCGGCGTGGAAGCCGGCAGGCCCGTCGACGACGATGATCTTCCGATCGAATGCGGGGTCGCTGAGGACGCCTGGGGTCTTGTCGGCGTCCACGCGAACCACCGCTCCGAGGGACGGGTCCTGGCTCAGAAGGCGCGACAGCTCCGTTGCCAGCAGTGTGTCGGCGTCCCCGTCGCTCGACGTCGGCTCGGCCTGCTCGGAATCGCCCTCCTCGAGCTCGTCACCCTCATCAGACAGTCGCTCGTCGTCAGCGTCGGGCAGCAGTTGCCAATGCCGGCTCTGGTCCGCCGCCTGCATCAACTTCCGCATGCGCCCATAGAGAGACTGCTTCGTTGGAGCGATGGCGGCCGTGACCTGCTCGGGTGTCAGGGGCGTCTTGCGTTTCTGAACTGTCTTTCTCTTGAGAACCGCGGCTCGCAGTTCCTTCGTCGCAGCTTCAGCGATCTTCGCGATCGACTGTTTCTGCAGCATCGCCTCGAGCCCGTTCCGCCCGCCTTCGCTGTTCTCACTCACGAAGAGTCGCCCGTTCGCATACATCGACTGGACCTCGACAGCGCTGGAGACAGAGACTTTGAGTTGATCGAAGAGCGTGACGGAGAGCTGGATCAAGAGTT
>NZ_JBMDXJ010000536.1:0-10078 GCF_048594945.1 Pseudactinotalea sp.
GTCGATCCCGTCCGTGGTGGAGGACTCGGCCGGGGCAGCCCCCGCGGGGGTTTCCTCGGCCGGAGCCTGCTCCGCCTCACTCGAGCCCGCAGACGCCTCACCGAGCACGGCCACGGCAACGTCGGACACGTCCACCGGAACCGTGATCGGCACATCCACGTCGATCCCGTCGGTGGCGGATTCCTCAGCCGGGGGAGCAGGGTCGGCAGCGGGTTCGTCCGCAGCCGGCTCGCTCGTGGTCTCGGCATCGCCGAGCAAACCGACTGCGACGTCGTCGACGATCACACTGACGTCCACGGGCGCGTCGACCGCGACATCGGGTAGTGCGTCGGTGACGTCGCTGAGTGGGAGGTCGACAGAGACGTCGACATCCAGAACGCCGAGGGTGCTGTCATCCTCGGCAGCGTGGGCCGCACCGGCCCCGACGACCAGCAGGCCGCCTGCGACGAGCGCTGTCTTCAGCGCACGCCGAACGAATGCATGCATGTGATTTCTCTTTCCTGTCTGAGTGGAGGCGCGTGATCGGCGCCGGGTCGCGTGCCGTGCGCGGGGCACGGCAAGGCCCACTCATCCAGGAGAGACGGGCACCTCGAAGAACGTCGAGAGGTGCGAGGCACGGGCGTCGCGGTCGGCACCTTCCCGGTAGCTCGGGATCAGCATGGTGCCGCCATGCATCACAGCCGCAGCGTCGTGACCGGTCGCGGTACGCGCGCCGGCGCCTGAGGAAGCGCCCGCGGGAACTCCCCGAGGGCTTCCTGGCGAGCTGGTCGTGCCTCGGTCGTCACGTGCGTCTGCCTCGCCGCCGGGCGGCTGCGCCGCCGTGATGGTCGACGGCGGCCTCTGGTTCGTGCCGTCCTGCGGGCTCAGTGGTGGTCCAGCACGGACCAGCTGCGGCGTCACCGACGCCGCAACATCCAGGTCCGTTCCGACGTCCGCAGACGGGGCGACCACTCCGATCGGCAGCTGGTCCGGCAGCGGAGACGGAGCCTGCGCGGCTGGAACCTCCGGACGCACCCCGACAGGGATGAGCGGCTGCAGCGGCTCCACCACAGGCTCGAGCGCGTCGGTGATGGGAGCCAGTGGCTCGATCACGTCTCCGATCAGCCCGGTCACCGGGAGCAGCAGGCCTGCGACCGGAGTCATCACGGGCTCGAGCGCATCGACCACGGGCGCCAGCGCGGCATCGGTGACCGGCGCCACCTGATCGAGCACCGGCTCGACCGCAACCTCGACAACGGGCGCGACCACGCTCTCCGTGACGGGCGCGACCACGTCCTCGACCACGGGAACCACAGGCTCTGCCACCTCGTCGATGACCGGTACCACCACGTCCTCGACCACGGGAGCAATCGGCTCGACGACCTCCTCGACCACCGGAGCGACCGGCTCGACGACCTCCTCGACAACCGGTACTACGGCCTGATCGACGACCGGCACCACCACGTCCTCGACCAGGGGTGCGACAACGTCGTCGGAAACCGGTGACAGCACCTCGTCGACGACGTCGGTCACGGGATCGAGCAGCCCGTCGAGCGGTCCCGCGTGGGCCTCATCGGCGGTCGCGGCGGACACTGCGAGCCCGACTCCCAACACCCCGGCCACGAGCATCCCGCGCCGCAACAGGCGCGTCACGGCGCCTGTGCTTCGCGATGGGTGCTCGAGATCCATCGGACCGGCTCCGTCCCCCGACTGGTGTGACCGTGTTCTACGTCACACTCTCGCGTGACGGTTCACACGATAGCGCGCGCAGTGCGAGCGCGCCACCATGTGGGACAACTGGGTGCGGATGAGCAGCCGATCAGCGGTGCCTTACGATGGACCTGAGCTTGACGTGCTCCGGGGTCGGTGTAATTCCGAACCGGCGGTGACAGTCCGCGACCCGGCAGCGCTCGTCCACCCGGACGAGCGGTGGCGGTTGACCTGGTGGAACTCCAGGACCGACGGTGAAAGTCCGGATGGGAGGATGCACGCGGCGGAGGCGGCCGATCACGGCACGCGCCGCCGTCAGGCGGGTGCTCGCAGCACCCCTCTTACCCCGGATGCCGCCGGGGGAGAGGACGATCGCGATGGCTGAGCACCGGTTCCCGCTCGTGGCCCGCGGCACGGTGCTCGCACCGCTCACGCTGGGCGCCGCGCTGATCGTCGTCTGGGCGCTGGTGTCCGCGGCGCTCGGCCCGGCATTGGTCCCCTCGCCGCTCGCGCTCGCCGAGCGTCTCGTGGCCGAGGTCGACGACGGCGATATCCTCGCGGCCGCAGCAGAGACGTTCGGCGTGAGTGCGCTGGGCTGCCTGCTCGGACTTGTGGTCGCGTTGCCCTTGGGGTACCTGCTCGCACACTCCGACACGGCGACCGCCGCGCTCGGTCCGTATCTCGCGGCCTCGCAGGCAATCCCAGCCGTGGCGTTCGCTCCGCTGCTCGTGCTCTGGTTCGGATACGGGGCACTGCCGAAGGCGGTGCTGTGCGCGCTGCTCGTGTTCTTCCCGATCCTGCTGAACACGGTGCTCGGGCTCTCGACGCTCGATCGAGACGTGGTCGACGCCGCCCGTGTGGACGGCGCTGGACCGGGACGCCTGCTCGTCCACATCGAGACCCCGATGGCGCTTCCCGCGGTGCTCACCGGTATCCGGAACGGGTTCGTGCTCTCGGTGACCGGCGCGGTCGTCGGGGAGTTCGTCATGGGTGGCGCCGGTCTCGGCGAGCTGCTGTCCGTGTTCCGTGATCGCGTCGACACCACCGGCATGGTGGCGACGCTGTTCGTTCTGGCGGCCCTCGCGGTCGCTATCAATCTGGCCGTGCGCGGCCTCGAAAGGATGGTCCGATGGTGGTGACCCGACGCCGAGCCCTGATGCTCGCTGCGGCCGTGGGTGCAGGAATGATGACGGCGGGCTGCACCGATCCGCGCCCGGGCGCTCCCGACGCACGGCTGACGATCGGGCTGACGTACGTACCGAATGTGCAGTTCGCGCCGTTCTACCTCGCCGAGCAGCGCGGGTACTTCACCGAGGCGGGCGTGGACGTGACGCTGCGGCACCACGGCGAGTCGGAGGACCTCTTCGGCGCACTCGCGGCAGGCCGCGAGCAACTCGTGGTCGCCGGGGGTGACGAGATGCTGCAGGCACGGGCGCAGAGTGTGGACGTCATCAGCGTGGCCACCCTGTATCAGTCCTACCCGGTCACGCTCATCGTGCCCGAAGGCAGCGACATCACCGCTCCTGAGCACCTGGCAGAGCGCACCGTCGGCATCCCCGGCCCGTACGGCGAGACGTACTTCGGGCTGCTCGCGATGCTCCAGGCCGCTGGCCTCTCCGAGGACGACCTCGAGATCGCCAGCATCGGATACACCCAGCAGGCGGCGCTCTCGGGCGGGCACGTCGACGCCGTCATGGGCTTCATCAACAACGACGTGCCACAGTTCCAGGCGACCGGCCTGGCCGTGACATCGGTGAGCATCGGTGACGTGCCGCTGGTCGGCATCAGCCTGGGCACGACCGGCCGCGTGAGGAGTCAGAACGGGACAGCGCTGCGCGGCATCGTCGAGGCGGTCGGCCGGGCCGTCGCCGATATCGCGGCCGACCCATCCCTCGCCGTCGACGCTGCATCCGAGGAGATCCCCGGGAGCATCACCGAGGAGCAGCGCGCGATCATGGCGAGCGTCGCCGAGGCCACGGTGCCGCTCTACGGCGACCTCACCGGACCATGGGGCCTTCACGACGAGGCGCGCTGGGAGGAGATGGCTCCGGCCATGCTCGAGCTGGGCCTGATCGACGCGGAGGTGCCGGCCGCTGAGGCGTTCACCAACGAGTTCGTCTCAGCCGGTGACTGAGCAAGGCAGCACCGTGCCACGCAGGTAGGCTGACCGGCCGTGAAGACGTTCGACGATCTGTTCGCAGAGCTGGCGCGCAAGGCCGAGGAGCGGCCCGCCGGATCCGGCACGGTCGCGGAGCTCGACGCCGGCATCCATGCCATCGGCAAGAAGATCGTGGAGGAGGCGGCCGAGGTATGGATGGCCGCCGAGCACGAGGGCGACGAGGACACCGCGCTGGAGATCTCCCAGCTCCTGTACCACCTCCAGGTCCTCATGCTCGCCCGCGGTCTGACCCCCGCCGACGTCTACAAGCACCTGTGACCACCGAGGAGCCATCGATGCTGCGCATCGCCGTCCCGAACAAGGGTTCCCTTGCCGAGCCCGCCAGCGAGATGCTGCGCGAGGCCGGCTACCGCCAGCGCCGCGACGGCCGCGAGCTCGTGCTCGTGGACGAGGCGAACGCCGTCGAGTTCTTCTTCCTACGTCCGCGCGACATCGCGGTGTACGTCGGGTCCGGCACCGTGAACGGCGGGATCACCGGACGTGACCTGCTGCTCGACTCGGACGTGGACGCGGTGGAGCACCGCGCCCTCGGGTTCGCGTCATCGACGTTCCGGTACGCCGGGCCGGCGGGTGAGATCACCACGATCGAACAGATCGCGGGCAAGCGCGTCGCCACGTCCTATCCGATCCTCGTGGGCAACCACCTGCGCGAGCGCGGGATCGAGGCCGAGGTGGTTCGGCTCGACGGCGCCATCGAGTCCACCGTTCGCCTGGGGGTCGCGGATCTGGTGGCTGACGTGGTCGAGACCGGGTCCACGCTTCGCGCGGCGGGTCTGGAGGTGTTCGGCGATCCGATCTTGCAGTCGGAGGCCGTGCTGATCCGCCCCGCAGGGGAGTCGCACCCCGGCCTGGAGGTCCTCGACCGGCGCGTCAACGGGGTGCAGGTCGCGCGCCGCTACGTGCTGATGGACTACGACGTGCCGGAGTCGGCGGTGGAACGTGCCGTAGCGATCACGCCGGGCCTGGAGTCACCCACCGTCTCGCCGCTCCGAAGCTCGGGCTGGGTCGCGGTCCGTGCGATGGTCGAGCGCGAGACCACGAACCAGGTGATGGATCGCCTGTACGCCGCCGGCGCGCGGGCCATCCTTGTCACGTCGATCGACGCCTGCCGCATCTGAGATGCCGACGGCGGAGCGAGTCTTCCGACCTCGCTTCACCTTGGTCGTGTGTCTCGTCATCGGCGCTGCCTTCGTGGGTGGTGCCACGTTCCTGCTGGTCACGTTGGCGGGGCTGTCGGGCAACCACGCCTCCGACGCGTTCTCGATCGTGCTGATCGCCGCGCTCGCCGTGACGACGTGCGTGCTGCTGGGGCGCCCGCGCGCCGTCGCCGATGCGCGTGGGCTGGCGGTCCGGAACCCGATCCGCAGCCGGCTGCTGGTCTGGGAGGAGATCGTGACGGTTCGGTTCGGGCCCAGCGACCCGTGGGTGCTGCTCGACCTCGCCGACGGTTCCAGCCACGCAGTGCTCGCGATCCAGGCGTCCGACGGCGCGCGGGCGCGCCGGGACGCGGCGTGGCTACGCCGCCGGGTGGCCGAGCACGAAGGGCACGAACCCCCGCACTGACGGGCCCTGCGCTACAGGTAGAGACCGGTCGAGACCTCGACGCGCGCCGCAGCCACGGCGTGCAGGTCCTTCTCGCGGAGGATCACGTAGGTCTCGCCCTGGATCTCCACCTCGTGCTGCTGCTCCTCGCCGAACAGCACCTGGTCTCCGACCTTGACGGTGCGCACGTGCGGTCCGACGCCGAGCACGGCCGCCCAGTGCAGCCGGTGCGCCATCTGCGCGGTGGCCGGGATGACGAGGCCGGCGGAGGACTTGCGCTCGGCGTCCTCACCGGACATCTGCACGAGGACACGGTCGTGCAACATCATGATGGGAAGCGTGCCGGAGGGCGTCGTCGGTGCAGCCACGGGAACCCAACCTACGCGAGGTTGGCCGCGTGCACACCCGCAGCTGCCGCGGCGAGGAACGGCGTCACGTCCGCGTCGAGGTCCCGCCCCATCGTGGAGAGTCGCACCGGACTCGCTCGCAGCGCGTCCTGGAGTCCGTCGACGGCGACGCTTACCAGCGTGTGGCGGTCACCGAGGGCGCGTGCCTGGGTCCGGACGAGCTCGCCGATCTCACCTTCGAGCGCGGGAACCACCACGTCGGCGGCGGCCAGTGCGACTCGCCCGTACGCGGTGAGACTGTGGTGGGACACGCCACGGTGCCGCTCGCGCGGATCGGCTTCGGAGACCCGCAGGCTCGCGACGGGACGACCCCCGAGGGTTGCGATCGCATTGACGGCGTCTCCGGCTGCGACGCCGGAGAACCCCCAGCGCGTCCCGGTGCCGAGATTGCCGGGACCCTGCGTCACCACGACCACGTCGGCGGCGAGCACGAGGCGTGCAGCCAGCAGTCCGGAGTGCAACGAGACGGCCTCGACATCGCCGCCGAACGCCTGCCCGACCGTCACCGACGCCGCCAGCCAGCCGGCCTCACGCAACCCCGCGACTGCGCGCGAGAACCACACAGGCAAGGCTCCGCCGTCGGTCATCACATAGACGACCCGAGCATCGGGGCGCACGGTTCGGATCCCGGCGACGATCGCCGGGAGGGCGGAATGCAGGTCCGCGACGACCACGGGAAGACCAGCGAGGTCATCGGCCTCACGCAACAGGTCGTGGTGCTCCGACTCCTGCTCGTCCACACCGAGGACGAGCGTCTGCAGGGGTGTGTACCGAGCCTTCACGAGGTGACCCGGCGCGGGCTGTGGATCGGCGGGGAGTCGCTCGGGCAGCGCGACCACGAACCCGTAGCCGCCGGTGCCGAGCCCGCGCTCGAGCGCCGCTGTGGTGACCAGCACACGGTCACCGACCTGCGGGTCGCCGACCAGACCCGAGTACGCGAGGGCACGCACATGGGCGTTGTCGATCGTCACGGTCAGCTCCTGGACGCCCGTCCACGACGTACCCCGCTCGGCAACCACACCTTCACGCCAGATGATCACCCTGCGAACCTAGTGGCTGCCTGCGCCGCGTTCTCGTCGTCGTCCAGTCACCTCCCGGTCATCCAGGTTGCCTAGCGTTCGAGCATGGCCACATGGCACGAGCACGTCCCTCCCGCAGCGGTCGTCGTGGTGCTACCGAGCTTCACCGCGGCGGCGCATCCTCCGGTCGACCTTCCGCAGCCACCGCGCTGGGAGGCACGGACACGCAGGAGGCTCCTGGTGCTCGTCGTGATCGGAGCGCTCGTTCTGATGAGTGTGAGCGTGCCGGTGTGGCTCGGCGAGACACCCGGCTTGTGGTTCAACCTCCTGTTCACCGTGCTGCCCGGGGTGTTCGGGCTCGGCATGATCTCGGTGGCCTTCGATTGGCACACGCCAGCCTCAGCCGAAGAGGCGGCCCGGGAACGGTGGCGTTCGAATCCGCCGGTCGGCCCACCGATCGGCGGTGTCGTGGCCGATCGCAACGTCGACATCGGGAGCGAGTCGGGGCAGGTGACCACGGTGGCGCTGCTGGTCCAGGTCGGCGGCGAGCAGACCCCTGCGGCATGGCGCAGGCGCGGAACGCAGACCCTGCTCCAGCCCCAGGTGCCGGTGATCGGCAGCCCGGTACGCCTCTGGCGCTCCCCGGGCGGGGCGGTCCTCGTTGAGGCGCTCGACCCCAGCGCGATCCCCTTTCCCGTGCAGCCGAACGATCAGATCGGGCACGACCGGCCCGCCTGACCGACGACCGTCGGTCACCGCGCTAGCGTTCGACAGATGACTGAGCGCGTGGATGCAGCGGAGCGGATGCTCGATCTCGTCATCGCGCTCTCGCACACCCGGCACCGGATGACCAAGGCCGATATCCGGGCGAAGGTGAAGGGGTACGGCTCGAGCTCGTCGAACGACGCGTTCGAGAGGATGTTCGAGCGCGACAAGGAGCATCTTCGCGATCTCGGGATCCCGATCGTCACGCTGACGGATGCAGTGCACGAGGACGAGATCGGGTACCGGATCGACACGGCGGCGTACTCGTTGCCGCCGATCGATCTCAGCCCCGCCCAGATGGGTGTGCTCTCGCTCGCGTCCGAGGTGTGGCAGGACTCGGCCTTCGCGTCCTCGGCGCGCCGCGGACTCACCAAGCTCCGGGCTGTCGCCGGCGGCACCACCACGGCGGCGCCCGGCGTCGCGCTGCGGGTGCGCGGGCCTGATCCGGCGATGGGGGAGCTGCTGCAGGCGATCGCCGAGCGCACGCCGGTGCGGTTCACCTATCGCGCGGCCTACAGCGGCGAGACCACGGTGCGGACCGTCGAGCCCTGGCGCGTGCACGCGCGCGACCGCGGCTGGTACCTCGTGGGTCACGACCGGGACCGGGACGCACAGCGGTCGTTCCGCACCTCCCGCATCCTCGGCAAGGTCGAGCGCGCCGGACAGCCGGGCACCGTGAGCATTCCCGACCAGCGGCCCGCCACGCCCGAGCGCGTGTTCCACACCAGCGTGCGCCTCGCGATCAGGCCCGAGAGCGCCGCGGCACTGCGTGCGCGCGGCACGGTGGTCTCCTCGATCGAGACACCTGTCGGGGTGCGAGACGTGCTCACGCTTGACGTCAGCGATGTGGGATACCTCGCTGACGAGGTCGCGGCCTACGGGCAGTCTGTGCTCGTGCTCGATCCACCCGAGCTCCGCGACGCGGTGCTCACCCGGCTGCGCGCCGTGGCCGTGCTCGGAGGCACCGCATGATCGAGACCGCGCCCGACCGGCTCACGCGCATGCTCGCGATGGTGGCCTATCTGCGTGACAACCCTGCGGTCCCCGTGGCCGAGGTGGCCGAGCACTTCGCGATCACCGAGGATCAGGTGATCGCGGACGTCAACACCCTCTGGGTCTCCGGGACGCCCGGGTACATGCACGGCGACCTCATCGACTTCGCGGGTGATGACCTCGACCACGGGGTGCTGACGCTGCTGGACTCCCGCGAGATGGACAGGCCGCTGCGGCTGTCGCCCGGGGAGGCGGTCGCGCTGCTGGTGGCGCTGCAGTCGTTGCAGGGTGCCGCGCTCGCACCCGAGGACAGCGCCCTGGTGGAGGAGACGATCGCCGTGCTCCGCACGGCGGCGGGCGAGGCCGCACAAGCTGCTGACGCCGTCGAGCTCGTCGATCGTCGCCGCGAGGTCGACGACCGAGCCGCCCGCATCCGAGAAGGATTGCTGGCGGGTCGACGCCTGCACCTGCGGTACGTGTCCGCGTCCGACCAGACGACCGAGCGGGACGTGGACCCGCTGCAGCTGCTCACCGACGGCGAACGCTGGTTCCTGGTCGGTTGGTGCCACCGTGCCGAGGGCGTGCGGCACTTTCGAGTGGATCGCATCCTCGAGGTCCAGGTGCTCGACGCGGCTGCCGATGCGCATCCCGACGTGCGGCTCACCGGCCGCACCGAGCCGGACACCGCCCGTGCCGAGCAGGTGCGACTCGAACTCGCCAGCCGTGCCCGCTGGTTCGCCGAACAGCTTCCTGATGCGCACATCACCGAGCTTGACGACGGCTGGCTGGAGCTCACCGTCGGCGTGGTCGATCTCGCCTGGTTGCACAACATCGTGCTGGCGCTCGGCCCTGACGTCCGTGCCGTGGAGCCGGCCTCGATCGCGGCCCGACTGAGTGCGACCGCGCAGAGTGCCCTCGATGCCTATGCCGCGCTTGAGCGCCACTAGGCTTGACGCGTGATCTGGTTCGCGGTGTGGACGGTGCTGGTGCTCGGCACCATCGCCGGCGCCGTGCTGCTCGGACTGCGGCTGTGGCGATCCGGCAAGGCGCTCCTGGCACAGCTGTCGGAGACCGGACGGGTCATGGATCAGCTGCAGACACGGATCGAGGAGCTCGAGGCGGCCCGGGGACCGGAACCGGTGTTCACGCCGTCGCTGCTCGCCACCGAGGAGCAGCGAGAGCGGTGGCGCGTGGTGCGGCAGGCGAACCGCGACGCACGTGCGGCACGCCGGCGGCTCCGGCGCGGACTCACGTATCGCCGCTGGCAGGACGTCCTCAGCACCAGTTCGTCGCCGGTCCGCTGAGGGCGGCTCTCAGGAGACTTCCAGGCGCGCCCGGGCACCATCCCAGCCGACGTCACCTAGACTGAAGCGAAGCAACTCACTCGAAGCGGAGACATCATGCGTCTGCAGGCCTGGCACGCCATCGTGCTGCTCGTCGTGATCCTGCTGGTGTTCGGCGCCAGTCGGCTTCCCGACATCACC
>NZ_JBMDXJ010000537.1:0-7266 GCF_048594945.1 Pseudactinotalea sp.
AGGTTCTCGAGGCGGTCCTCGACGAACTTCACCGGCCGCGCCAACGTCTTCGCCAGCCAGGCGACGGCGACGTCCTCAGGGTAGACGTGACCCTTCTGGCCGAAGCTGCCGCCGATGTCCGCGGCGACGACGGCGACCGCCTCCTCCTCCATCCCGAGGATCTGGGCCAGCACCGTCCGGACACGGTGCGGAATCTGACTGGACACGTGCACGCGCAACCCGTCGCCGTCGGGCTGCGCGAGGATACCGCGAGTCTCCATGGGCAGGGCCGCGCAGCGAGCGCAGTGAAAGACGCGCTCCACACGCAGCGGCGCAGCCGCGAACGCGGCGTCGACGTCCCCCGAGCTGCTCACCCGCTCGAAGACGACGTTCGAGCCGATGTCGTGGATCTGTGGCGCATCCGGCTGCGCGGCCAGCTCCGGATCCAGCACGGGCTGCCGCTCCTCCAGAACGGCGTCGACGAGCTCGGCGGCGTCCTCGGCCTGATACGCCGTCGCTGCCACGACGACGGCGAACGGTTCACCTGAGTACCTCACCGCGTCCGTCGGGAGCACCTGCCGGCCGAGCTCTAGGACACCGGGTGTCGTCAGGGGTGGTGTGATCCTGGGAAGTGCCAGGTCCTCGCCCGTGAACACCCCAACGACGCCTGGCGCGGCTGCGGCTGCAGTGGTGTCGATACTGACGATGTCCGCGTACGCGAACGGGCTGCGGACGAAACGCGCGTGCAGTGCGCCGTCGACACGGATGTCGTCGACGAACTGCCCCTCACCTCGAAGCAACCGCTCGTCCTCGACCCGGGGCACGGGCGCTCCGACGGGCCCACGGACCTCGCCCTCACGCGGACGCCCCTGCGCCCGTGTCCTGGTTCGCTGCTGGCTCATGCGCCGACCAGGGAGACCAGTTCGTCGCGCTGCATGCCGCTCAGGCCCAGCTTGTCCGCGTTGAGACCGTCCTTCCTCAGCGTGAACCCCGTCGCCGTCTCGGCGAGAGTCACGAGCGCATCCGTGACCGGTGCCGAAACGCCGGCGACAGCAGCGAACGCCAGGAAGGGGACCAGGCCATAACCGAAGTCCTCATGGACATAGCGGTCATCGAGGCTGCTCGGAGCCTTGATCTCGCGGTTCGGAGCACTCTCGGTGATGGCCCGCTCGATACTGCCCGACTGCCACGCCTCCTGTGACGTGGCACCGGCTGCGTAGAACGCATCCAGGAAGGACTCCAGCTCGACACCGAGGCGCGCACCGATCTCACGGCGCTCACGGTCGACCGCTTCGATCACGGCACTCACCGCAGCCGTGTGGCCGTCGGTGTAGTAGCGGAAGTCGCCACCGGTCCGCTCGATCCACCCTGCGTTGAGGATCATGCCGGCCGGGTGCATCACCGCGTTGTGGTTGCTCAGCGAGGTCTCCAGCACCGATCGAACAGGGTGCAGCGACGGTAGGAGCGGCCCGAAGACCTCCATCAACTCATCGATCCGGTCACCGGGGAGCGAGGCGGCCAGCAGCCGCTTCGCCCGGCTCCACACGGTCACCTCCGCCGGGCCGTTCATCCGGCAGATGAAGGGCAGCGTGTGCGTCTCACCGATCAGCGGGGAGATGTCGGGCCGACGGTCGGCGATGATCTTGCTGAAGTACAACGCCCCGGCCGTGTGGCCGGGTGCCAGCAGGATCCGGTGATCGTCCGTCAGATGCTCCGACAGCTGCTCGGCGTAGTAGCCGAGCGCCGACGTGGGCGCCATCACCAGGATCGTCGTGGCCGCGCGAGCAGCATCCTCGATCGAGTCAGTGACGGCTGCCAACCTCTGGATGCCGTGATCCTGGCCTTCGGCCACCAGGCGGATCCCGCCGAGCAACTCGATCGGTTCGAGGCGGCGAAAACTTCTGTTGTAGAGCGTCACCTGGTATCCGGCGCGCGCCAGATCGGCGGCGCCGGCGCACCCGCCGCTGCCAGCACCGATCACGGTGACTGTGTCCGTGTCCGTTGTCATCGGATCACCTGCTCCTCGAGTGTGTAGTGCGCGACCTTGTCTAGGTCGATGTCGATCCCCCAGCCCGGGCCGTCGGGAACCACCACCTGGCCGTCTACGTAGCCGAAGGGCTCGCTGAGGAGGTCGTCGGTGTACACAGCCATCGCCGTCTGGGTTGGTCGGTTCGACTCAAGACCGGTGATCGGGAACACGCTCGCCTCGGTCATGCTCGCCATCGCGGCGGCGAGATGGACGTTCGCGAGGTTGCCGATCCCGCTCTCACCGGAGCCGTTCACGTTCGTGCCGATACCGCACGCTTGCGCCACCGCGTCCATCCGCATCGCGTTGAGCAGTCCTCCGGCCTTTGAGGTGTAGATCGACACCAGCGCGGCCGCGCTCCGGCGGCTGATCTCGAGCACGTCGCGCGCGGTCCACGCTGACTCGTCGGCCATGAGGGGTACGCGCACCCACCGCGCGAGCTGTTCGAGTTCGACGATCCCAGCCACGGGCTGTTCGATGAAGCGCGGCTCGGCAGCCTGGATCGCCTCGATCATGCGGAGCGCCTCGGGGGCGTGACGCCAGCCGCCGTTGGCATCCACCTGGATGTCGATGCCGGCGCCGCAGCGCTCGCGTACGCGGGTCACGACCTCGATGTCACGCGCACGGTCTTCCCCGACCTTGAGCTTGATGGTCGAGATCCCCTCCTCGAGGACCAGCTCCAGCTCGTCGAGGACAGCCTCGAGAGGCATTAGGCCGATGCTGTGCGCGATGCTCACGCGATCACGACGACGGCCACCGAGCAGTTGGTACACGGGAATCCCCGCTGCTCTGGCGTTGAGGTCCAGCAGCGCCGCCTCGACCGCGGTGCGGGCATAGTGGTGACCGCGAACCCCTGCGTCCATGCGCGCGAGCACGCCCTGCAGATCTCGGGGGTCCGCGCCGATGAGCACCGGGGCATAGATGGTCTGGAGGATGTGCCTGATGGTCGCTGGCGTCTCGCCGTAATACCGGCCGTAGTCGCCTCCCCACTGAGCAAGGGCGGTCCCTTCACCCCAACCGACGACGCCCTCGTCGGTGCGCAGCTCGATGAGCACCCACGCCCCAAGGTCGGCGGTGAGGGAGGCCCAACGCTGCTTGCGGCGGGTCGGGAGCGCGATGGCGCGGCAGACGATCTCGGTGATCTTCATCGGACGCTCACCAGCTCCTCGGCATCCATGACGTCCGAGAGCACCTCGGCGCCGTTCGGTCCGACGTAGACGGTGTCCTTGATCTGCAGGCCGAACTGACCGGGCAGGTACAGCAGCGGTTCGACTCCGAAGACCATGCCTTCCTCGATGACGGTCTCGTCATCGGCGCCGAGGTACGGGTCTTCGTGGAGAAAGACCCCGATGCCGTGGCCTACGAAGCTGATCGGGGCGTAGCCCAGCACCGAGAACCGCTCGATGTATGCGCTGTAGACCTCCTGGGCCTTAACACCGGGCGTGAGGACCTCGAGAACACGCCGACGGCAATCGACGAGGACGTCCCAAACGCGCTTGGCCTCGTCCGAGGGTGTGCCGACCACACCGCTGCGGCAGATGCCCGAGTGGTATCCCCGCGAGACACCGAACAGCTCGAGACGAATCAGGTCGCCGTCGCCGAGGCGTCGGTCGGTGGCGCGGACGTTCGGGAAGTGGCTGCGGTCACCGGAGGCAGTGACCATGCCGCGCTCACGCTCGACACCTTGTTCGTACAGGGAGGTGACCGCAGCGCCGGCGAGCTGCAGCTCGGTGTCGCCGGGTGCCACGGAGGCAAAGGCGTGCGCGATCGCGCGATCGGTCTTGCGGCTCAGCTCGCGGATGAGCTCGATCTCGCGAGGGGTCTTGATCTGGCGAAGCCGGTTCAGGGTTCGGTCGGCGGGGATCAGCTCGGCCGAGGGCAGCTCGTTGCGCAGCTTGAGGAAGTCCTGGGCAGGGAGGTACTCGAGCTCGATGCCGACCTGTCCGCGGTCCATGCCCAGGTCACGCAGCATGGTGGCGAATACCTCGACGGCGTTGAAGGCGAACTCCTGCCAGACGTAGACATCGGCGCCGGGGATCTGGGAGCGGACCGTGGTCTCCTCCATGTCCACGCACAGGACCGCCACTCGGCCGTCGGCGGCGACGGCGACGGCGGCGTGCCGCCACCGCAGCGGCTCCTGGGAGGGCACCGGAAACCCCAGGGCATAGGCCACGTTCTCCGGCGACATGGCCACGATCCCGGCGAGCCGATCTCGACCGGCCGCTTCGACCATCCGATAGAAGACGTCCTGATTTCCCTTGTGCACGTTGTGACTTCTCCCTTGCTGCTGATGGTTGATAGCTTTCCCGGCCGAGAGGTCGGCCCGAACTGTCATGGCAGTCCGGCCGCGCGCAATGGTGCGATCACCTGCTCGGCGAAACGCCGCATGCTCGCGCCGGTCTCCTCCGGCGGGCCTGTGAACGAGCACGACCACATCTCGGCACCGGCCTCGGCCGCGTGCCGCACCCGCTCGCGGAGGTTCTCGGAGGTGTCCATCGCCGCGAACGTCTTGATGGCCCAGTCGGGGACCTGCTCCGGTCGGTCACCGGCCTTGACCAGGGCGGTCAGCTCGGGATCAAACCCGAGCCGCGCGAGCACGCTCTCGTGCGTCGTCGACATCAGGTGCCGCGCGAACGCCGCAGCGTGCTCGGGCACAGGCTCTCCGGGTTCGAGCACCTCGGTGATCTGCCAGGCGACGTACGAGGGCGGCTGCCCGGTCTCGGATGTGTCCTGGCCTGTGGCGATCTCACCCTTGGCCCAGGCGATCGCCTCCGGCGTGAAGAGCGCCTCCACGATCACACCGTCAGCGACTCGCCCACCCGTCTGCAGCATGCGTGGACCGCGTGTGCCCAGGTACAGCTCGACGTCGTCGCACGGGTCCACCTCCAGCGCCACGTCGCTCAGCTGGAAGTCGAGCCGAGGATCGACGCAGGTCACTCGCTCACCACGCAGCAGGTCACGGATCACCGTCAAGGCGGTACCGGTCTGGGTCGCGGCGTTACGCAGCTCCATCCCTAGAGGTGCCAGCACGTGCCGGGGGTTCGAGGCTCCGAGCGCGAAGATCCAGTTCGTGCGTCCGGTCAGATGTCTCAGGGTGGCGATCGCCCGGGCGATCTGGACCGGATGCCGGGTGAACGGATTGGTCAGTGCGAGACCCAGCGGGAGGTCGGACTCCCGTGCGGCGTCGGCCAGCGCGACGAACGGATCCGCGTGGAAGGTCTGGTCGGCCAGCCACAGCCGGTCGTACCCGAGCTCAGCGGCCAGGTGCACGAAGTCGCGCATCTGCATCGGATCCTGGGGCGGGAGGACACAGCAGCCGAACTTCATGCGGAGTCCTGACCGGGCTGGAAGAGCGCCTGCGACAGCAGATATTCGTGCAGACCCGCGACCCCGCCTTCGCGCGAGAAGCCGGACTGGCGCACACCGCCGGTGGGTACCCGCGGATCCCATGCACCTTCGTTGATCTGCACACCACCGGCACGCATGCGACGGGCGAACGCGTTCGCACGTTCTACGTCTGCCGACCACACCGCGCCCCACAGGCCGTACACGGTGTTGTTGGCCAGCGCGACCGCATCGTCCTCCCCGTCATACGGCATCACGGTCAGCACCGGACCGAAGATCTCCTCCTGGGCGAGGATGCTCTCGCGGGGCACATCGCTGAGCACGGTCGGCCGCACGAAGTAGCCGGATGCCAACCCCTCGGGGGCTTCTGGCCCGCCGGTCGCGACGCGGGCACCGGCCTGGATACCCTCGTTCAGCATGTTGCGGATGCGATCGCGGTGCCCTTGGCTGACGACCGGACCGAGGGTCACCTGAGGGTCGCGCGGATCCCCCACGACATAGCTCTCGGCTGCTGCGACAGCGATCTCGACAGCCCGCCCCTGCAGCCGTCGTGGCACGAGCAGTCGTGTCGTCGCCAGGCAGAGCTGCCCGTTGTTCTGGAATGTGCTCGCGACAGATGCGGTGACCGCACGCTTGAGGTCAGCATCATCCAGCACCACGTGTGCGTTCTTGCCGCCGAGCTCGAAGAGGACCTTCTTCAGCGTGCCGGCGGCGGATGCCATGATGTGCCGGCCTGTCTGGGTCGAGCCCGTGAACGCCACCATGTCGATCCCGGGGTGCTCGGTGAGCGCGATGCCCGAGTTCGGTCCGCCGGTGACGACGTTGAGCACGCCAGCAGGTATCCCCACCACGTCGGCCACCTCAGCGTACAGCGCACCGGCCTGCGGAGCGACCTCGCTGTGCTTGAGGACGATAGTGTTGCCGGTGAGCAGCGCCGGTGCGACCTTGCAGTTGATCATCATCAACGGCACGTTCCACGGCGTCAGTGACGCGACCGTTCCCACCGGTTGGTACTGGACACGGGCACTGGCGATCTCGGTGTCGAGCTCGAGCGTCTCAGCGGCGTCCGCGGCCAGCCGCAACACTGCCGTCGTACCGTCGGAGTGCCATGGCCAGTCCTTGGACGCGGTGCCGACGTCCTGCGCCGCGATCGCACGGAACTCGTCCGTGTGCCGGTCCAGCTCGTCCGCCAGCCGACGGACCAGGGCGATCCGCTCGGTGAGCGGGGTTGCTGCCCAGCCGTGGGCGGCCTCGTTAGCGGCGGTGACGGCGGCGTCGATCTCCGCTTCCGTCGCATGGTGCACGTGCGCAACGATCTCTTCCGTCGCGGAGTCCCGGACTTGTCCGACCGGCCCGGTCGCCGGTACGAACCGGCCCCCGATGTAGTGCTTGTCCAGAGTCTTCATGGCTTTCCGTCCTTGCTGGTGGGTTCCAATGCCGTGAGCGTCGCCGCGCCGAGTGCGTGGGAGATCTCCCGGGTGGCGGCGTCGAGCCGCCGGTAGAGCGCGTACAGCTCCTCGTACCGCTCGCGATGGCGCTGCTGCGGTCTGACTACGTCTGCACCGCGGTTCCAGTGCGCGTCGGGGGCCACGACGCCCGTCCCCCGACCTGCAAGCAGAGCGGCGCCGTAGCTGGCCCCGGCTCGTTCGCGAGGGACCTCCTGCTCGATGCCGGTGATGTCCGAGATGATCTGCATCCACAGCCTGCTGCGGGTCCCCCCGCCGGCCGCGACGTAACGACGGCGCTCGACGCCTTCGTCATCGAGTGTCTGCAGGATGTGGCGGACCGCGTACCCAGCCGCCTCGAGCACAGCTCGGTACAACTCGCCGGGACCGTGGTGCAAGGTCAGTCCGGCCACGACCCCGCGTGCTTGCGGATCGAAGATCGGGGACCGCTCACCCGCGAAGTACGGCAGC
>NZ_JBMDXJ010000538.1:0-2380 GCF_048594945.1 Pseudactinotalea sp.
GTGACCTCCTCGAGCGCGGCGAGGCTGGGGTGGCTGCGCCGCTGGTGCGCGAGCTTCGCGAGGCGTTGGTCGAGCGCCTGCACATCGAGCAGCTTGAGCTGGTCGGCCACGGGGGCTGAAGCCATGCGTGTTCTCCCGGTGTCGAGGTGGTCTCGCGACCCTATCCGGCCTCAGGGCACGGTGTGGCCCGCGGCCCGTGCCAGCCCGTACCACTCGGGGCGGGTCAGCACGACGTCGGACCCGGCAGCGGCCTCGACGACCCGGCCCGGCGTGGTGGTGCCGAGCACAACCTGCATCTGGGCGGGGTGCCGGGTGATCCACGCGGTCGCGATCCCGTTCGGTGTCACGTCGTACCGCTCGGCCAGCTCGTCCAGCAGGTCGTTGAGCTCGGCAAAGTTCTCCCGGTCACCGACGAACGGCCCGGTACCGAATCCCGCGTGCGACGGCGACCATGCCTGCACCGTGATCCCGCGCAGCCGGCAGTAGTCGAGCAGACCCGCGTCGCGGCTGATCGACTGGTCCAGGCCCACCATGTTGGCGGCCAGTCCCTGTGTGATCAGCGCCGCGTGCGGGACGCTCAGCTGCAGCTGATTGGCGACGATCGGCCGGGTCAGCGCGGTCTTGAGGAGCTCGATCTGGCCGGGCGTGTGGTTGGACACGCCGAAGTGACGCACCTTGCCGGCCGTGTGCAGCTCCTCGAACGCGCGGGCCACCTCCTCCGGCTCCACCAGGGCATCCGGCCGGTGCAGCAGCAGGATGTCGATGTAGTCCGTCCCGAGCGCCTGCAGCGAGCCGTTGACCGTCTCGATCAGGTGCTCGTAAGAGAAGTCGAAGTACGGTCCGTCGCGGACGATGCCCGCCTTCGTCTGGATCGTCAGCTGCGCCCGCTCCGACGGCGTCATCCGCATCGCCTCCGCGAAGCGGCGCTCGCACGCGTGCGGCTCCGGGCCGTAGATGTCGGCGTGGTCGATGAAGTCGATGCCCTGTTCACGCGCGGTCCGCACGAGCTCGCGCACCTCGTCGTCGGACTTCGCCGCGATGCGCATCAGCCCGAGCACGAGCGCCGGCGCGGTCATTCCTGCCTGAGGGATCTCGATGGTCTTCACCGTTCCATCCTCTCGCGGATCACCATGCCGTGCGCCCCGGCCTCATCATCTGGCGGCGGGTAGAATCCGGGCTACACGAGCGAATGAGAACGGGGCGCCACGAATGGGACTCGCGGGTGCAGGACTGCTGTCGATGTTCGGTCTGATGTTCGGGCTCGGCTGCTACCTGATCCCCACGATCATTGCGGCCACACGCAAGCCGGTGAACATGACGGCTGCGATCGTGGTCAACATCTTCCTCGGCTGGTCGTTGATCGGGTGGATCATCGCACTGGTCCTGGCGCTCGGCACGAAGCAGTCCGCCTACTCGCCTGCCTACTACCCGCCGGTCGGCTACCAGCCCGCCGGTGGCTACGGCCAGCCCGGCGCGTATCCGCAGAGCTACGGTACGCATCAGCAGGCACTCCACCAGGCGCAGCCCGCCGCAGCACCCCCGTGGGGAACTCCCGCGCCGCACCATCAGGTCGGCTATCCGCCGTCGGTCTCTGACGCGCCGCACGGAACTCCGCCTGCCTGATCAGATCCGGGTGCCGCGGGCGCGGCGTTGCAGGGCCGCCTGCCACCGGTCGGTGCGGGCGCGTGTCATACGTGCGACGAAGTCGCCGAGGCTGACGCCTGCGGCGAGTGCGATCCCGACGGCGACCGCCTGCACCGTGAGCGTCGCACCGGCGAGCGTGCTGCCGCTCTCGACCACCGCGAACATCGCGCCGTAGATCGCGAGGCCCGGGAGCATCGGGGTGATGCCGCAGACGGTGAGCACGATCGCCGGAGCGGTGCGCCGCCGCGCGAGGACGCCGGCGAGCACACCGATCACGAGCGCGGCGAGGAAGGCGCGCGGTGCCGGACCCACGCCGGTGGTCGCCAGCAGTCCGTTGATCGCCGTGCCCGTGCCCCCGATCGCCGCCACGAGCGGTACCGTGCGCATCCGCGTGTAGGAGGCCACCGCGAAGCTGCCGGCGACCACGGCGGCGCCGAGGACCTGCACCGGCAGGGCAGGTGCGAACGAGTCGAGGTCGGAGATGGTGAGCGGCACGCCCAGGCGTGATCCGACGTCGAGCACCACACCGACACCCACCACGATCCCCAACGTGTACAACGCCACTTCGAACGAGCGCCCGGCGGCCGTGAGCGGGAAGCCGGAGATCGCGTCCTGCGCCGCGCCGACGAGCGACAGACCCGCGAGCAGCACCACGATGCCCGACGCCACGACGAGCGAGGGCGGCAGCACCGAGACGTCCCAGCCGACCTGTCCCTGCCCCCAGAGCAGGACGAGC
>NZ_JBMDXJ010000539.1:0-5683 GCF_048594945.1 Pseudactinotalea sp.
GGCCATGCGGCGGAGCTCGGCGGAGTTCTCGTGGAGCAGCGAGACCGGTCGCTCCTGCTGGTCGAGGCCGTCGAGCACATGGCACCAGCCGTCCGGCAGCTCGTCTGCGGCGGGGACCAGCGCCACAGCCGGCCGGACCTCGCCCTCGGGTTCCTCCCACTGCTGCACCATGCCGGGGCCGAACGGACCGTCGCCCAGCCAGGTGCGCGGCACGGTGCGCCACCCCAGCGCCTCGGACAGCAGGTAACTGGCGATCTCACGGTGGGCGAGCGTGCCATCCGGGAAGTCCCACAGCGGCCGCTCCCCCGCCACGGGCTTGTAGACGACCTGGACCTCGCCGATCCGGCCGAGGAACGTGGCGTTCGAGGCGGTGGTGATCCGGCCCACCAGCTCCAACGGCTCCTCCGCCGCGCCGCCGGGCACACCCTCGTGGTGGTCCTCGACCGACGTCACACCCGGCTCACTCGGCGCCGTCCACGGCACAGACATGACCATCCGGGTCCATCGGCTCCTCGCACATCGGGCACAGTGGGCGGCCCTGCGTGACGATCGTCCGGGTCCGCGCTGCGAAGGCCCGAGCCGCGCCCACGGGCAGGCGCACCACGAACACCTCGGCCGGCTCCTCCTCCTCGACCACGGTGCCGTCCTCGTCCAGCAGCAGCCGCGAAGCCTGGATCACCACCTGCGCGGTGCGCGGGTCCCACGCCAGCCGCATCTCCCCCACCCGGAACTCCTCGTCGACCGGATCGGCAAGCGGTCCGTCGTCGGCCAGCCCTTCGGGTGCGGCCTCGGGCACGGAGTAGCGGTTGTCGTCCTCGACAATCAGCTGGTCGAGGACGGCGTCGACGCCGTCGGCCAACGCCGCCGACTGCTGCTTCTCCAACGCGACGCTCACCACCCGCTTGCCCTCCTGCGCCTGCAGGTAGAACGTGCGCGAGCCCGGCTCTCCGACGGTCCCTGTGACGAACCGATCCGGCCAGTCGAAACCATGGACGATCGCAGCCATGCGTCCAGGCTATCTCGCAGCTCCGGCTCCGCCGCCGACCGTCTCGCCCGGTGTCCGACCCAGCCAGCCGAGCTCGCCCTCCAACGTATTCACCCCGAGTACGGCCGGGCGCGGCCCGCCGTAGTGGACGATCGAGATCGACGCCGGGTGCACGTCGAGCCGCTGGAAGCTGTCGAGGTGCATACCGAGCGCGTCGGCCAGGATGGCCTTGATGACGTCGCCATGGCTGACGGCGGCCCACACAGCGTGGGGGCCACTCGCCTGGGTGATCCGTGCGTCGTGCCGGCGCACGGCAGCGACACCGCGCGCTTGCATCGCAGGCATCGACTCGCCGCCGGGAAACACGGCAGCGGTCGGCTGCGTCTGCACGGTGGCCCACAGCGGTTCCTGTGCCAGCTCCGACAGCGCGCGTCCCTGCCACTCGCCGTAGTCACACTCACTGAGGTCGTCCTCGACCAGAACCCGCTGAGCACCTGCGGACGGTTGTTGCGCCAGCAAGGCCGTGGCGCTCTGGCGGCACCGCTCCAACGGGCTGCTCACGATCTCGGCGAGCGCAAGCCCGGCGAGCCGCCGACCGGCTGCCCCGGCCTGCTGGGTCCCCGTCTCGTCCAGCTCGACGCCGGGCGTCCGGCCCGCGAGCACACCGGTCGCATTCGCGGTGGTCCGGCCGTGCCGGACCAGCACCAGGGTCGCCATGCTCCGCTACAGCCCGACGGCCGACATCAGCCGCCCCAGCTCGGTGCCTTCGACCGCCCGTGTGCGCCCGGGCTTGAGGTGCCCGAGTCGGATCGGTCCGATCGAGGTGCGCACCAGTCGGGTCACCGGATGCCCGACCTCCTCGAGCAGGCGACGCACAATGTGATTGCGGCCCTCGTGGAGCGTCACCTCGACCAGCGACGCATTCGGTGTGGTCTCCAGCACCGTGAACCGGTCGACGGCGACCGGACCGTCGTCCAGCTCGATGCCCCGGGCAAGTTCCCGCCCCAGGCCCTTGGCCACCCGCCCCTCGACGTTGGCCACGTAGGTCTTGGCCACCTCGTACGACGGATGCGTGAGCCGATGCGCCAGCTCGCCGTCGTTGGTCAGCAGGATCAGCCCCTCGGTCTCGGCGTCGAGCCGGCCCACGTGAAACAGCCGCTCCGGACGGTCGGCCACGTAGGCCGACAGGTCAGGGCGGCCCTGCTCGTCAGCCATCGTGGAGTACACGCCGGCGGGCTTGTGCAGCGCGATCGTCACCACGCTGTCGTCGAGCTGCACCCGGAGCCCGTCGACATGGATCACCGCGGTGCGTGGGTCCACGCGGGTGCCGAGCTCGCGCACCTGCTGGCCGTCCACGCTCACGCGGCCCGCGTCGATGATGGCCTCACAGGCTCGCCGCGAGCCGAAGCCCGCGGCCGCGAGCACCTTCTGCAGTCGGACACCGGCGGGGTCGTGCACGTTCATGTCGGCTCCTCGAGATCGGCAGCGATGGTGCTCGTCTCAGGCGAGCCGTCGAGATCCTCGATCTCGGGAAGGTAGGGCGCCAACGGTGGCAGGTCGTCCAGGCTGCGAAGCCCGAGGCGTTCGAGGAAGTAACTGGTGGTCTGATAGAGGTTCGCACCGCCGTCGGGGTCCTGACCCGCTTCCTCGATCAGACCGCGGGAGAGCAGGGTCCGCACCACGCCGTCGACATTCACGCCGCGGATCGCGGCGATGCGGCCGCGGGAGACCGGCTGCCGATACGCAATCACGGCCAGTGTCTCGAGCGACGCCTGGGTCAGGCGAGCGGTCTGGCCGTCGAGCACGAAGGCGTCGACGACCGGGGCGAACGTGGGGTTGGAGTAGTAGCGCCACCCGCCGCCCTGCTCCCGCAGCACGAACCCACGGTGCTGCTCCTGGTACCCGGTCACGAGCTCGGCGAGTGCCTCCTCGATCTCAGGCTCGGGTCGAGCCAGCACGGTCGCGAGCTGCGTCGTCGCCACTGGCGTGTCCGCGACCATGAGGATCGCCTCGAGCGCCGCGGGGAGGCCTCCTGGCTCGTCGAGCACACGAGCGGCGGCCGCGAGATCCGTGTGGCGTTCCGGTGCCTGGGCGTCGTCGGGCCGCGGCTCGTGCTCCGGCGCCTGCGCTGGCGCGGTCTCGGGTTCGGTCACGGTGCCTCCACCTCGTCGGTCGGCTGCGCTGGGGCGTCGGATTCCGGGTCCGCCGGTGTGCCGAGGTCGTCGTAGTCGTCGGCGACGTCGACCTGGCCATCGTCGCTGCCGGTCCAGCGGATCGTGAGCTCGGCCAGCGCACTCGCCTGGTCGAAAGAGACCGCCCCCTCGCGGAACAGCTCCAGCAGCGCCAGGAACCGGGCGACGACCACGTTGATCGATCCGGCGTCGGACGTGAGGCCACGGAAGGTCACGGCGTGCTCGCGGCGAAGCCTGTCCACGATCATGGCCGCCTGCTCGCGCACGCTGACGATCGGCGCATGCAAGTGCGAGATGTCCACACCATCGGGCGCTGCTTTGGGGGCAAGCGCATCGGCTGCGAGCCGCGCCAGGTCCTCGGGTCCGATCCTGAGCACGAGCTCGGGCAGCAGCGCCGCCAGGTGCGGCTCCAGTGCCACCGAACGCGGGTGGGATCGCCCGTGCCGCTCCCACTCGCTGCCCAGGTGTGCCGCGACCTCCTTGAACGCGCGGTACTGCAGCAACCGTGCGAAGAGCAGGTCCCGCGCCTCCAGCAGCTCGAGGTCCTCGATCTCGTCCGTACTGGTGCCTGGCAGCAGCCGTGCGGCCTTGAGATCGAGCAGCGTCGCCGCGATCACGAGGAACTCGCTCGCCTGCGACAGGTCCCAGTCCTTCTGGGTGCGGATGAAGGAGATGAACTCGTCGGTGACCACGGCCAGTGCCACCTCGGTCACGTCCATCTGGTGCTTGGCGATCAGCGACAGCAGCAGGTCGAACGGACCGGAGAAGTTCTCGAGTGTGACCTCGAACCGGCCGGGCCGGGTGAGCGCGACCGCTGCGTCACCGTCGGCGACCGGTGCCTCGGTCACCGTCTCGGCAGCGGACAGCGCCGCCTCAGGCGGCTTCACCACGAGCGATGAGCTCGCGTGCGAGCTTCTTGTAGGCGTAGGCGCCTGCGTGGTTCGGGGCATAGGTGAGGATCGACTCGGTCGCCACCGAAGCGTCCGGGAACTTGACGGTGCGGCCGATCACGGTCGAGAACACCTGGTCGCCGAAGGCCTCCCGCACGCGTGCGAGCACCTCCTTGGAGTGCAGTGTGCGGCCGTCGTACATCGTGGCGAGGATGCCGTCGGTCTGCAGCCGCGGGTTGAGGCGGTCCCGCACCTTGTCGATCGTCTCGACGAGCAGCGCGACCCCGCGCAGCGCGAAGAACTCGGTCTCCAGCGGGATGATCACGCCGTGCGCCGCGGTGAGCGCGTTGACCGTGAGCAGGCCGAGTGACGGCTGGCAGTCGATGAGGATCACGTCGTAGGTGTCGGTGACGCTGCGCAGCACCCGACTGAGCACCTGCTCGCGCGCGACCTCGTTGACCAGCTGCACCTCGGCGGCCGACAGGTCGATGTTCGCTGGTGCGAGGTCGAGGCCGTCCACCGAGGTTGGCTGGATGATCTCCCGGACATCCGGGCGCTGCTTCATCAGCTCGGTATAGATCGTGGCATCCAGCTCGTGCGCGTTCACGCCGAGACCTGCCGACGCCGCACCCTGCGGATCGAAGTCCACCAGCAGCACGCGGCGGCCGTAACTGGCGAGCGCCGCACCGAGGTTGATCGTGGTCGTCGTCTTGCCGACCCCGCCCTTCTGGTTGCACATCGCGATGATGCGGGCAGGCCCGTGCGACGACAACGGAGCCGGCGCCGGGAAGTCGCGCGCGGCATCCGGATCGGAGTCGACGGTGCTCATCAGGCCCAACTTACAGGGCACGCGGGTGGCTCGCGGCGTACACCTCGCGCAGCGTGTCCGGCGTGACCAGCGTGTAGATCTGCGTCGTGGTCACCGAGGCATGCCCCAGTAGCTCCTGCACCACCCGGACATCGGCGCCCCCGGCCAGCAGGTGTGTGGCGTAGGAGTGCCGCAACGTGTGCGGCGAGATGTGAGTGGCCAGCTTGGCGCGCGTGGCGGCATCCTGCAGCACCGCCCACGCACTCTGGCGCGAGAGTGGGTTGCCGCGCTGGTTGAGGAACAGCGAGGCGTTGCCTCGACCGTTCCCGGCCAGCACCGGCCGACCCCGCACCAGATAGGCCTCCAACGCGTCGATCGCGTAGCTGCCGACAGGCACGACGCGTTCCTTGCGTCCCTTGCCGAACAGATGGATCGACGGCGCAGCCCGGTCCAGGTCGACATCGTCCACCGTGAGTCCGATCGCCTCGCTGATGCGCGCGCCCGTCCCGTAGAGCACCTCGACCAGTGCCCGGTCACGGAGCCCGAGCACACCGTCGGCCGCCGACGCTCCGGCGAGGAGCCGCTCGACGTCGTCGACCGGGATCGCCTTGGGGAGCCGCTTCGCCGTGCCGGCCGGCCGCACCGCAGCGGCGGGGTCGCTCGCGGCCCGTCCTTCTCGGACCTCGAAGCGGTGCCAGCCCCGTACGGCCACCACGGCACGATTGGTCGACGACGGCGACAGGCTCGATCCGCCGTCGGACCCTGATCGGAGCGCCTCCACGAAGGCGGCGACATCGGCTTCGGTGAC